>CAIQXR010000038.1 GCA_903875815.1 uncultured Actinomycetes bacterium | reverse complement strand
TTAATTGGAATACAAGGGCTAGTTTCGATTCTTGTCATTAATTGGTCACAGGCTCGCCAAGGAGTGCTCTCTTTTGCCCTCGGGGCAGGAATCTTTATAGTTATTTGGCTGTGGAGTAAGAAAAAGGTTTTGGGACAAATTTCCGCCGTGGGCGGTTTAATGGTTTTTGCACTCGGTTTGGCGGGTATTTTCCAGGCAGGTCCATTGAGTGGGTACCTCTACAAAGCATCGATTTCTATTCGCGGCTACTACTGGCATGCCGCTATGGATATGGTAATTCATCATCCATGGCTTGGTGTCGGTCCTGATCGATACGGCGCCTGGTTCCGTGCATATCGCTCACCACAGTATCCGTTGAACTATGGATACGACATCACGAGCACCGCTGCTCACAATGTTGTTCTCGAACTATTTGCAACGTGTGGCATTTTTGTTGGCCTTGCGTACCTCGCCCTGCTTGGCTTTGTCCTTTACCGCGGCATCGTGGCTATTAAAAACAATTCCGGGGGTAACCGACTTCTCGCGGCAGGATTGCTAGCTGCGTGGATTGGTTATCAATCACAATCTATCGTTTCGATTGACAACATTGGTATCGCTATCTGGGGGTGGGTCCTCAGTGGAATCGTCATAGGTGTTTCGTTGGTTGATTTGCCTGAAAATAAATCGCTAAGTCCAAAATTGCTCAAGCGAGAGGCAAGCATAAATACTTTCAAGCCGATTATTTCGGGTGCCTTTGTTTTAGCCTTTTTATTCTTGGTCATTCCGCAATATCGAGGAGAGTCCAACACTTTCCACTTAAGCGGATATGCAGTACCAAATGTGGCGCAGGGGCAAGCTAATCGAGACGCATATCATCAACTAGTTGTTAGCGACCTAGGGATTCCAATGCTTAACCCTCAGTATCGTTTAATGATGGCATCAAACCTTGCACAAGCAGGGTACGTAGATGAAGCGTTTACTGAAATCAAGAAGCAATTAAAGTCTGATCCTCGTGATTATGGTGCCTACGCGATGGAAGCTTCGTTTTATGAGCAGCTTCACCAGTTTGCTAATGCTGTGACTGCCCACAAGCAAATGTATGCGCTCGACCCATGGGGCGCTCAAAATGTTATGAATATGGCGAATGACTATATGAGCTTGGGAGATAAAAACTCTGCTCGCAAGTATTGGCAGCTAGTTCTGGACATCGGAAAACATGGCAATCCTTCAGCGTCGTCCCCTTACATGGCTTTGGAAAAACAAGCTAAAAATCAGTTAGGGGCTTAGCAACTTGAAAGTTGTCGTTGTTGGACAAGGTTACGTGGGGCTGCCACTTGCTGTGGCGGCTGCGCGTGCGGGCAATGTTGTTGTTGGTTTAGATAACAACGCGAAGCGCGTTTCTCTTTTGTCTGACGGCATTAGTCCGGTCGAGGATATTGCGGATACTGACGTCGCTGCGTTGATTAGTGTGGGAATGTATTCCACAACGACTGACTTCTCCGTTGCTTCTGGCGCGGACATCGTCGCAATTTGTGTGCCAACTCCGCTGGGTGCGGACAAGAAGCCAGATTTATCGGCATTGAAATCGTCGGTCGAATCAGTTGCTTCGCACTTGTCGCCGGGCACCTTGGTCATCATTGAATCCACTGTGGAGCCGGGGACGACGCGGGATGTTGTGTTGCCGTTGCTGCTGGCTGGGTCCGGGTTGAAAGAATCGGATATCGACTTGGCGTTCTCGCCAGAGCGAATTGATCCGGCAAATAAGAAATATACGATTACTAATACTCCCAAGCTGGTCGCTGGGTTGACTGAGGGCGCGGCGGATCGTGCGGTGGAGTTTTACTCAGGATTTGTTAATGATGTGACTCGATGCTCGACGCTTGAAGTTGCTGAGACCGCGAAGCTGCTGGAGAACTCATTTCGGTTGATCAACATCTCGTTTATTAATGAGATTGC
>CAIQXR010000037.1 GCA_903875815.1 uncultured Actinomycetes bacterium | reverse complement strand
TGGTGGGTTTCCTCACCCCGATTGCTCGCAAAGTGGCAATTAGTCAGAAGGTGTATGACGTACCGACTGCTGCGCACAAGACTCATAAAGAGCCCGTTCCATATTTGGGTGGCGTGGCAATCATTGTCGGAGTACTCGTCATTGCTTATGGAGCTGCACTGGTTAAAGGATTTACTGCTCACAACATTTGGCTGGAGACATCGGTCTTAGCACCGGCTCTGATTTTGGGAGTCGTTGGATTAGTCGATGACATTCGCAATCTTCGCCCAGCACCTCGATTTGTTATTCAAACTGCAGTGGGAGTTTTCACGGCCTGGATTTTGATCGCGAGTAATACCGTAGGAAATCCCACTGGTTCAAAGATCGTCGACTCCATCATCACTGTTGTATGGGTCGTAGGAATCTGTAACTCAATTAACTTCTTCGACAATCTCGATGGCGGCGCTGCAGGAACAGTTGCAGTCACATCGATCGCGCTCTTTGTTCTTGCTTTCAATGGTGGCCAATTTTTGATTGCTGCGCTAGCAGCTGTTACTGGCGGCGCGACCATCGGATTCCTTTTGTGGAACAAGAGCCCAGCTCGCATATATATGGGAGATGCCGGTGCACTCTTCCTTGGTATCTTGATCGCCACACTTACGATTCGCCTCAAGCCCAATGCTGAGACCCCATGGACTTCACTCGCCACACCTGTACTGCTCTTAGCAGTCCCCATTCTCGATACCAGCGTCGCCGTTATTTCGCGCCTGCGTCGTGGAATTTCACCATTCCAAGGCGGGCATGATCACTTGTCACATCGCCTCATACGCGGTGGTCTCTCTCGCAGAACAGCAGCGGTAACGCTCTGGTCCTTATCGGCAATTTTTGCAGCGTGTTCAGTGGCAATTCCGATGACCAGTAAGAGTATTGAGCAAGTAGTTGTGGGCTTTGCCGCACTTGCCTGGGCGGTTCTCTTTATTAAGTTCATTCAATCAGCGGACGCGTAAATGAATAAGCGCGATCATTTGGAATTCGAAGTCTGGCTGCAAGAGCGCCAGACAACATTTCTTCGCGCGGCAAAAGCAATCTGTTTTGATACCCAAAATGCCGAAGATGTTCTGCAAGAAGCACTAGCTGATGTGTATCAGAAGTGGTCTCGCATTAAGAACCATGAAAATCCTGAGGCTTATCTCATGCGCGTTATGGTCTCGCGCCATCGCGATATGCGCCGTAAGTGGTTGCGCAAACAAGAAGAGAAAGAGACTTCTTGGGAACTTGTTGAGAGCATTCGTGCTATCGGTGATAAGTCCGATGAGATTGCTGAGAGATTGCTGGTGCAGTCTGCACTTAAGTCACTCACAGCAATTCAAAGAGCTGTCCTTGTTCTGGTTTACGAGCATGGTCTACCCTTGCGAGAAGTCGCGGTGATTCTTGAAATTCCCCTCGGTACAGCTGCATCCCACTTGGCGAGAGCTAAAGCGGCCGTTGCAGCTCACTTGGAAGTTACTGGCGAACTCCAGCGAACATCCAAGCGGGCGATTGCGCAACCAGAAAAAGATGGCGAAAAAGTAATTGAACTCGAGATATTAGAAGCAGAGGAGGTCGAATAATGACAAATCTTGATCCGCTCATTGCGCGCGAACTTCGCGAACTCGATCTCGGTCCATCTGCATCGCGCGATCTCATGCCGATTATCGTTGCCAAAGTTCGTCGTCGCCGAATTCGACGCCTTGCCACAATTGCATCAGTCGTATTCGGGCTTCTCATCGTCACGGGAATTACTTATGGATTTATGCAGAATGCGCACAAGAACGCGATCGAAGCGGCAACGGGAAATACCGGTGCTGTTGGATCGCATGATTCCTCTGCCGTAAATTCCAACTCCATCACTGGCCTCATTTCTGATTACCCACTCACCTGGGAGCAGAGCATTGGCGCACTCGATGCGATCTCCAAGCCGGCTGGAATCGGGGATACTTTGGGTGGACTGACCGCTGTTGGTCTAAAAGTTTCGTGGACGCACTGCGCCAATGGCGCCCAGTGCCCAACGATGTGGACGCTCAGCCTCAAAAACAACACCCAGGATTTGGTGACTCTGACCCCAGCGCTGGCGCTCTTCACTGATCACAGCCCGCTCGAGAGCTCGTCACGTCCGACCACGGTGACCCCTGGGTCTACCGCCTTGTTGGTCTTCACATTCCCTGAATTCAAGAGCGCCATCGCAGTCTCACCGACTGCCGCATGGGAGTGGAACTGGTACCTCACCCCTTCTGCCGCAAAATAATGACCATTCTTATCTCCTTCTAGCGCATAAAAACCTTTACCTTTTACGGTGAGGGACGTTAGAGGGCTCCGTTCAGGTGGGCCTTTGGCATAACTAGCAAGCCAGCCAGACGATCCCATAGGGGGAGAAGAATGAAGAAGTCACTTATCGCGCGAGGCACAGTTCTCGCTCTTATTGTTGGAGCGCTTGTCACAGTGTTGCCATCAGCGAACGCCGCACTACGCGTTCCTAAAGCAACTTGGCCAGCTTGCTCTGTCGCACCAGGAACTTACTGCGTTGACTCAGTCACTCTGACCGATGCGCGCGGCCATAAGATTCCTTTGGTCTGGGTGCCAAATGGCCAGACTGTCCCATCAGCTCCAGCGAACGATGGACCAGTTGCAGCCCCACTCGCAAATATCGATAGCAAGGGAATTGTCCGCGAAGTTCGTTGGGATGTATCCCCATGGCGCGACACACTTCTTAGCCCAACAGTTCAGTACATCAATGCGACCGCACTTATTGGCACAGCAAATATGCCAACTCAAGGTGCGAAGCAGGATGCTAAGACTGGCAAGTGGGATACCACTGAGACTCAAGACAGCTGGTCACAGCAATGGGGTTGTTGGGATAACGCTAAGCAGCAGTCTTACCAAGGTGTGAAATCTGATTGCGTGAAGAGCGCAGTTCTCGTTGTAGATCAAGGTGAAGTCAAGAACGTTTGGTATATGCCACAAGTTCAAGATGCTGTTAACACGATCAATTACCAAAAGAGTGGTACATATATCGATATCGCCGAACTTGCGAAGAAGCACTTAATGCCAGTTCAGGGAACGACATACGATTCAAAGACCAATACCTTCGCCAAGACAACTGCACTTCTCGTTCCTAACTGGGTTCGCCAGCAGGCAGATAATCAGAATTGGCAGATCATCGGTGACGATGCCGGCGCAGTCATTACTACTGACTCAAGCACGGTGGCACCTGATACATCGTCCGCTTCAGCTCCGGCTGCAGTTGCCGGTCGCGCCCTCGGCGGTCGTTGGACATCACCTAACTGGAACTCACTTGGTTTGAATTCACTGGGCTATGACGGTCTCTATGTCGATGCCAAAGCTGCTAACGAATTCGTGAACCACGTCTTCGTTGATGTGAATCCAGTACTTACTGATGGAAACAACAAGGATAATCTTGCAGCCCAAACTGGCAATAAGCTCTACGCTGCAAACCTTGATCCAGATGTAACGATCTCTGTGAAACTTCGTACTGGTGATATCAAGACCGGTGTAACAATTGCTGTTGGCGTTGATACCGAAGTTCAGCAAGCAAATGATCAGTACGGTTCAGTTCTTACAGTTACTGGTAACCCAGTCTCTGTTCCAATCGCCAAGAGCGCCAATGATTGCAAGGGCGAAGCAGGCGTAGCTGTTGCTAACGTCCGTCAGTTCCAAACACTGATTGTTGTCCAAAATGACACAACAGGCTTTGGTGTAGATGGCACATCAGGAAATATGTATGTTGGCTCTAACGGTGTCTGCGGACTCAGTACTCCAACATGGAATCCTGATGACAAGACATTCTCATGGCAGACAGCAGCACCACACTTTGCTTCTGACGGAACCACACAGAACACCGGTTTCTACAAGGCAGTGATTCCATTCCAGGATGCAGCTCTTCTCTGGGGTCTTACTAATCCAGCAGATGCTGCAACAGCTCTCACCGTTTCTGTGAAGACAGAAGCCGGTGGCTCATCCGCAGCGATTGCAGTTGTCTCAGCTAAAGCTGGCAACATCGTGATCGATGTATCTGGTTTCGGATACTCCAAGCCAAAGCTCATGATCGGTATCAAGGCTGGCTACAAGCCATCTAAAAAGTCGATCTCATCTCTCCCACTCGCTAAGTCAACAGTGACCTGTGTTCTTGGTAAGACCACCAAGAAGATCACTGCACCTAAGCCAGTGTGCCCAGCTGGATATAAGAAGCTGATCTAAGTACATCAGTAAGTAAATATCGGTAGAAAAAGTCTCCTCTGTTCTCGCGAGCAGAGGAGACTTTTTAACAGGGAGAGATTATGAAGCGTCTATTTAGTGCGGCCTTAGCAACCATGATGATTTTTGGATTGTCATCGGCTGTCGTTTCAGCGCGCGCAGATTCAATCCCAGCCGAGCAAACCGTTGCACCGCAAGAGCCTGGACTGGGTTATTTCGGATTCCGATCTTCTCCCGACTTTGGTTTGGTTTTTAGCTCCAGCCACTTACTTGGCATCGAGAGTGATGGCTCTCAAGTCAAAGC
>CAIQXR010000036.1 GCA_903875815.1 uncultured Actinomycetes bacterium | reverse complement strand
GTGGCGATCACTCGATCGCATCTGCTGATGTGCGCGGCATTGCCAACCACCGTGGCTTTGGCAAAGTCTCGATGATTCACTTCGATGCTCATGCTGACACTGGTGATACCCAATTTGGATCACTCGTCGGTCACGGAACACCGATGCGCCAACTCATTGATTCGGGCGCAGTCCGCGGTGATCGCTTCTTACAGCTCGGCCTTCGTGGCTACTGGCCTGATGATGCAACGCTGAAGTGGATGCGCGATCAAGGAATGCGCTCCTACGAGATGACTGAGATTCACCATCGTGGAATGAAAGAAGTTCTCGACGAATCTTTTGCCACACTTACCAATGAGTGTGACGGCGTCTTTCTCTCTGTCGATATCGATGTCGTGGATCCAGGCATGGCGCCAGGTACCGGCACACCTGAACCCGGTGGCATGACCAGCCGCGAACTCCTTGAAGCAGTCCGCCGTATTTGCTTCGAACTCCCGATTGTCGGCATTGATATTGTGGAAGTGGCGCCGGCCTACGACAACGCCGAAATCACTGCCATTTTGGCGAATCGTGTTGCGCTCGAAGCGCTCAGCGCGATCACACTTCGCAAGAAGGGTGGAAGTTATTCCCCTACTCGCAATCTCCTCGATCGGTAATTAATGCGCGAAATCGTCATTCTGGGATCGACGGGATCAATCGGCGTACAAGCGCTAGAGATTGTTGCCGCCAACCCCAATAAGTTCCGTGTGGTGGCCCTGGCTGCGGGGTCAAAAAATATTCCGCTGCTTATCGAGCAAGCCAAGAAATTCTCTGTGCCCATTATTGCTACCACCGCCGATCGTGCGTTGGTGCAAGAATTAGCAGGGGATATTCAAGTCATCGATGGCCCCCTTGCCGCAGCTGAAGTTGCGACGATTCCCTGCGACATCGTTCTTAATGGAATTACTGGCTCGATAGGACTCGGTCCCACTCTTGCCGCTTTAGGCGTAGGAAACAAAGTAGCGCTGGCTAATAAGGAATCACTGGTTGCGGGCGGCGACTTGGTGATGGCCTATGGACGTGATCGGATCATTCCGGTCGACTCCGAACATTCTGCGCTCTATCAATGTTTTCTTGCTGGTAAGAGTAATGAAGTAAAGAAAGTTATTTTGACGGCAAGTGGTGGCCCATTCCGGGATCGCGAAGATCTCTCCGATGTCACAGTTACCGACGCTTTGGCGCACCCCACATGGGCCATGGGCCCGGTTGTCACCATTAACTCTGCAACCCTGATGAATAAGGGCTTGGAGATTATCGAAGCTCACTATCTCTTTGATATTCCTTACTCAGCCATTGATGCCGTCATTCATCCGCAATCAGTCGTGCATTCGATGGTGGAGTTCATTGACGGTTCGACGCTCGCGCAAGCAAGTCCTCCTAATATGAAGGGGCCGATTGCTTATGCGCTCGGAAATGGCGAACGCGTTGCTCGCGCCACAGCTCCAGTGGATTGGACCAAATCACATAAGTGGGAATTTTCTCCGATCGATACGGCTCGTTTCCCGGCAATTGATTTAGCGCGACGTTGCGGCGAACTCGGGGGAGGCCTACCTGCAATTTTCAATGCCGCAAATGAAGTAGCAGTAGAAGCATTCCTGAACGGCTTGATCGCTTTCACAGCGATCGTCGATATCGTGGAGTTAGCAGTACAAAAACTTGGTGGCGGTGCACCAGTGATCGCAAAGAATCTAGCCGATGTCAGTGCCATTGAGGATGATGCTCGTAGGGTCGCCCACGAATTAGTTCAGGAGAAAAAGTGAGTTTTATTGGTGC
>CAIQXR010000035.1 GCA_903875815.1 uncultured Actinomycetes bacterium | reverse complement strand
TATTGAGGTAAATAGCCATGAGTGAAAATTTCCTTGAGCCAGTTCCTGCAAGTAAAGACCTGGGACTCGCGGCAGCAAAAGCTGCGAATCGACCTTTAACTAAAGAAGAGCAGCAAGCCGGCTCCTTCTTGGCACAACTCAAGGGCTTCTGGGTCACTTTCATCACCATGTTTAAGAAGGTCAATACTGTTCAATATCCGGAAGTAAAAGAGCCAACGGCGGAACGCTTCCACGGCCGCCATCAACTCAATCGCTATGACGATGGCCTAGAGAAGTGCATTGGCTGTGAGCTCTGTGCTTGGGCATGCCCAGCAGATGCAATCATGGTCGAAGGTGGCGATAACACCGAGGCCGAGCGATTCTCGCCCGGAGAGCGCTACGGCAAGATTTATCAGATTAATTATTTGCGATGCGTTTTCTGCGGTCTCTGCATTGAAGCTTGCCCTACACGTGCACTCACCATGACCAATGAATACGAATTGGCCGATGAATCGCGCGCCAAGTTGATCTTCGAGAAAGAAGATCTCCTTGCACCGCTTCGCGCCGGAATGGTGCCAGCTCCACATGAGATGTATCCCGGTATGGACCATAAGGATTATTACCAAGGAAATGTGAAGGGTTCACATCCTTCGCAAGGTGAGGGAGTGCAGGCATGATCTCCGCTTCACTTCAGATGGGCCAGACCCAAACTCCAGAAGCGGTTCTCTTCTGGGTAATGGCGCCGATCGCTCTCGTGGCTGCCCTCGGAATGCTCTTCGTAAAGAAAGCAGTGCACTCAGCCCTACTCCTTGCCTGGGTAATGATCACGCTAGCTATTTTCTACATTGCCCAAGATGCGCTTTTCCTGGGAATTGTGCAAGTGGTGGTCTATACCGGCGCAGTCATGATGCTCTTCCTCTTTATTTTGATGTTGGTCGGTGTTGATTCAGCTGACTCACTGAAAGAATCCATCAAAGGTCAGCGCCCGGCAGCGATCTTTGCTGCGATCGGCGTCGGTGGATTGATGGTCTCACTCATTGGTCGAGCAACCGTGGGCCACGAAGCAGTGGGATTGACTACCGCCAATGCCCAAGGAAATGTGGAAGCTCTCGCCTCCGAACTCTTCACTAAATATGTCTGGGCCTTTGAAGTTGTCTCGGCCCTACTGATTACTGCAGCCCTCGGCGCCATGGTTTTGGCACACAGCCAAAAGGTTCGCTCGCGCACTGCCCACCGCGATCTCTCCATCGCTCGTTTCCGCGGTGCATCGCTCGCGCAAGCAGCCGGTCTGCCAGTTTCAGGAGTCTTTGCTCGACATAACGCAGTGGATGTTCCTGCACTCTTGCCTGATGGAACCCCCGCAGAACTTTCGATCTCTGCAACGCTTGAAGCGCGTGGCGATATCTTGTCGACCAAGCCCTTTGAACAGAAGATCGCGATCGAGGAGGAGAACTAAATGGATATCTCAAATTACCTTTATCTCTCCGTTCTACTTTTTACCATCGGTGCGATCGGCGTAGTTATTCGCCGCAATGCCATCGTAGTTTTCATGTGCGTGGAGCTCATGCTCAACGCAGCTAACCTCGCTTTCGTTACTTTCTCTCGACTTCATGGAAATCTCACTGGTCAAGTAGCTTCCTTCTTCACGATGGTCGTTGCTGCTTGTGAAGTAGTAGTTGGCCTAGCGATTATCGTCACGATCTATCGCTCCCGTCGATCGGCTTCAGTTGATGATGCCAGTTTGTTGAAGCGATAAGTCATGACAACTAG
>CAIQXR010000034.1 GCA_903875815.1 uncultured Actinomycetes bacterium | reverse complement strand
TCTTCTTGGTGATGTAGTTACGCTCTTTGCACTCTACGCAGGCCATAGTGATCTTTGGGCGTACATCCGCGGACTTGCTTGCCATTGTGGTGCTCCTTTAAGAATCTGAGGGTTGAAGGTTACTTCAACTCTTCTTTCTGGTCGAACTCACGCATCCGTGAGCGTTAGAACTAGTAGCGGAAGCCGGATTTGAACCGGCGACACAGCGATTATGAGCCGCTTGCTCTACCAAGCTGAGCTATCCCGCCATAAAAACCCCGTCCACCTTGCGGCTAACCGGGCTTTCGAGCCCCCCAGCGGAATCGAACCGCTGACCTTTTCCTTACCATGGAAACGCTCTACCGACTGAGCTAGGGGGGCGCTATGTAATTTTCCCGCCCACCGGCCTCCCCCGAGAGGGAATCCACATGGACAGAGAGGTGAGGATACCTCTATTTCAGGGGTATCTAAAAATCGGCCCCCGCGCTCAAAACTGAGCATGGGGGCCGAAATGTCGAGACTTTTGGACTAACCCACTAACCCTTGGTGGAACCCACGGTGAGGCCAGCTACAAATTGCTTACGCAAGGTGAAGAAGACCGCCAAGGTTGGCAAGAAGGCCAGAACTGCGCCTGCCGCCAAGAGGTTGTAGTCGGTGAAGAACTCGCCTTGGAGGTTGGAGAGAGCGGCCGTGATTGGACGCTTTGCTCCCGTCTTCAAGAGCACAACAGACCAGAAGAAGTCGTTGTAAATCCAGGTGGTCATCAGAACACCAAGAGATGCGAGTGCTGGGCGAAGGAGTGGCAACATCACTTTGACGTAGTGCTGCCAGACGCTGGCGCCATCGACGAGCGCAGACTCTGAGATCTCCTTCGGAATGGTCTTGAGATAGTTGGAGAGCACGAAGGTCGCAAAACCAACCTGCACTGCAACGTTTATCAAGATTAAGCCGAGTTGAGTGTCATAGAGAACGTTGTTGTCATTGATGAAGGTCGGCACCCAGATATGGAGATAGATGCGGAAGATCGGGATGAAGATCAACTGCGCAGGAAGCAAGTTACCCGCTGTGAAGATCATCAAGAGAGCTACGTTGAACTTGAAGCTGTAGCGAGCAACCACAAATGCCACCATCGAAGCCAAGAAGAGCGTGATCAATACTGCAGGGATCGCGACTTCAAAGGAGTTGATGAAGTACTTCCACATCTCTGATTGAACTAGAGCAGTCCAATAGTTGTGGAGATTGAGGTGCTGAGGCCAAGAGACTGAACCAAACTTCAATACATCGCCATATGGGCGAAGTGATTGGAGAAGTGTCCAAGCAATCGGGAATAGCCAGATGATGGAGAAGGTAAAGAGGAAGCCGATGGCTATCCGCTGTCCGGTTTTGGATTTCTTACCTGTAACCATTATGCATCCTGCTTAAAGTTTTGATAGAGGTAGACGACGATAGGTCCAATACACAAGAGGAAGAGGATCGTTGCAAGTGCAGCGCCCCAACCAATACGTGCAGATTCACCGAGGATATTTTCGTAAACCGCCACAGCGAGAAGCTGAAGGCCGTTCTTGCCACGGTTGATCACATAGACCAAGTCGAATGCGCGAAGCGATTCGATCACAGTAATAACAATCACGATCACATTCACAGGGCGAAGTGATGGGAAGACCACCTTGCGGAAAGTTCCCCATTCAGTTGCGCCATCGATAGCAGCAGCTTCACGAAGTGATGGATCGACAGATTTCATTCCTGCTAAATACAAGAGCATGATGTAACCGATATGTCGCCACGATGCGATACCAAGTACTACCCAAATATTTTTGTGTGGATCTCCGAACCATGAGGTCTCGTGTCCACTGATGGAGTTAACGAATCCGTTAACTCGGAAGATGTAATCCCAGACAATGCCGGTAACGGCAAGCGAGAGAACCATCGGAAGGTAGAAAGAGGTTTGATAGAACTTGGAACCTTTGAGCTCTTTATCGATGTAGTAAGCCAAAATAACTCCGAGCGGGGTTGCGATAATCGCAAACTCGAGGAGCCACAAAATGTTATTGCGAAGTGCGGGGCCAAAATCTGCATATAGCGTGAAAATTTGAGTGTAGTTCTTAAAACCGACCCAGTGCATATTGGAGATTCCGCCGATGCCATCCCACTCCACGAAGGAGAGGAGGATTGTGGCGATGGCCGGTAGCCATACAAAAAGAATATGAAGGGCAGTAGGTCCACCTACGAGACCGCCGATGACAGCGCGATCCTTTGTGGTGAAGTTATTGCCACGCCGACGGCGGCGAGGAGAATCCTCCTGCGCCGCCGCGGTTGTGGAACTTTGTGAGTTCATTAATTGATTCTTTACCAGCGATTAAGCAGCTGGTAGTGCATCCCATTGCTTCTGTAGATCAGCTGCGATTGCAACTGAATCTCCGCCACCCAAGAACTTCTGGATTGCGTTAGAGAAGATTGGTGAAGCGAAGTCAGGGCGTGAATCACGATCGAAGAACTGTGCAATGTACTTGCAGCTCTGAACGAGTTCTACCTGCTGACGAGCAAATGCATTCTCAGGCTTTGGCATGTTCTTGTTAGCAAAGAGAGAAGTTGGTGATACTGAAAGAACTGCATTTGCATAATCGGTTGAACCGATGAATGCAGCTGCTGCCTTTGAGTTAACCAAGTTCTTAGTTGCGTGTGTTGAGAGCATGTAACCATCGATTGGGGCTTCTACAGCTTCGCGGCCGTTAGCCTTCTCGATTTCTGGGAATGGGAACAATGCGAGGTCAGCAAGATCTGCTGGATCTGTGTAGATCGATGCGTGGAATGCACCCATAACCTGCATAGCTGCCTTCTTCTGGAGAACGAGCTGTGCTGCGCCGTCCCATGCAAGGTCAAGAACATCCTTGTTCTGGTAAGGGAACATGGTCTTCCAGTTTGCGAAGGTCTTCTGAACGCGTGGATCGGTCCACTTTACGCGACCTGCTGTGAGGTCCATGTGGAACTTGAATCCGTTGGTACGGAAGTTGATGAAGTCAAAGGTACCCATTGCTTCCCAGCCACCCTTGTCACCAAGTGCGATTGGAGTAATGCCCTTTGACTGGAATGTCTTACATGCGTTGAGGAAATCAGCCCATGTAACGATGGTCTTTGGATCTACACCAGCAGCAGCGAATACTGACTTGCGGTACATGATTGCCCATGGATACCAAGTTGTTGGGATGAAGTAGTACTTGCCATCAAGGCCCTTAGATGCGTTCTTGTAACCTGCGGTGAACTGTCCACCGATCTTGGCCCAAACATCATCGATAGGAGTTGCAAGCTTCTTTGCAGCGAAGAACTGCATGCGGTAGCCAGCGAACCAAGTGAAGATATCGTCAGGTGTTCCCTGGAGATATGAAGAAATCTGGTTCTGGAATGTGTTGTGATCAACGGTGTTGAGCTTGATGTCGAAGCCAGCCTTCTTAGCTGCTGCAACCCATGCCTGATCGTTCTTGCGAGCTGCTGGATCAGACTGGTTTGAACCAACTGAAACAGACTTGCCTGCTGCGTGAGCGGCTGTAGCTGTGCCTGCACCAACGAGACCTGAAGCTGCGAGCGCACCAGCGCCTGCAACAGTTCCCTTAAGTACGGAGCGACGTGATACGCCCTCGTTCATGATTTCTGACATATATATCCTTTTCTCTATCAGTCCTGTTAGGAAAAGTGCCGCCCGTACGAGCGGTACCTGTGAACCATATGCCCCTGCTCACGCGTAAATAAGGGATTTTGGATAACAAAATGGTCACAATTACGCGTAAATCATCCCTGTAAACCTCAATTACAATGGGCTCCTGATGAATAAAAATGCGGAAAGTCCGGAAACTCCCCCAGCGGCGGCAAAACCATCGCTTCGGGCCCGACTTCGCGACCACCACCTGCTTCAGAGCGCTGGCATCATCCTGGAGACCCCCGGTAAGCGCCGGGTCGGCTTAGTCACCTCCGTCATTATCTTTCTCCTCTCTATTGGTGTTGTACTCGGCACCCTAGGCATCCAACTTTTGGGCGGATCGTCTAAGCCTCTGCCCCCCATTAAGGCGCATAAAGACATTCCGGAGGTTGCCGCCACCACTTATGCCGACAGCCTCAATATCGAGATGCCGGGCGATGCTTCAACTTTCCCTGACTCCACCTGTCCAGCGCTCTCGTCGACGTGGGTTAAAGATGAAAATCAAAAACCAGGCGTCACAATGCAAATGTCAGATTGGGCCAATTTAGATTTAGCAAATCCTGCGAGCAGTACGCTCTGGCTCGATAAAGAATCTGTTTCGTGTGGTGAGAGTTTTGGCGTTCATGCTTCGCTTTATAACAATCATCACTTCTCATTCCAAGATGGTCCGC
>CAIQXR010000033.1 GCA_903875815.1 uncultured Actinomycetes bacterium | reverse complement strand
TTCGATATCCACCGTGCGCTTGGAGTAGTGCGAGAGTTTCTCTTTGGGATGCTCGAAGAGGCGAAGGCGCTCAGGATTAATTCCGAGTTCTTTGTACCAAGCAAGGCGGGTATCGATCCAATATTGATGCCACTCTTCATCGGTGCCAGGCACAACAAAGAATTCCATCTCCATCTGCTCAAATTCACGGGTGCGGAAAATGAAGTTTCCTGGGGTGATTTCATTACGGAACGATTTCCCGATTTGGCCAATTCCAAAAGGTGGCTTCTTGCGAGATGTCTGTGCGACATTATCGAAGTTGATAAAAATTCCTTGCGCTGTCTCTGGACGTAGGTAGGCCAATCCTGATTCATCTTCTACTGCGCCTAGGTAGGTCTTGAGCAATCCCGAGAATTGCTTTGGCGCGGTGAATTTTCCCTTATTGCCGCAGTTAGGGCAATTGACTTCATCCATGGAGGCTGGGGCTTTACCATGCTTTGCCTCATACGCCTCTTCCAAGTGATCGGCGCGATAGCGCTTGTGGCATTCAGTGCACTCAGTCAGTGGATCAGTGAAGGTTTCCACGTGTCCGGATGCTTCCCAGACTTCGCGAGCCAGAATCACGCACGAATCGAGTCCGACGACATCTTCGCGGCCTTGAACCATGGCTTTCCACCATTGGCGCTTCACATTATTTTTGAGCTCAACTCCCAATGGGCCGTAATCCCATGAGGCGCGCAATCCGCCATAAATATCTGATGATGGATATACAAATCCACGGCGCTTTGAGAGGCTAACAATATTATCGAGACGATCTGCGGCCATTTTTTTCTCCTCCGGCTGGCTGTCGGCTTACTGATTCTTGCTGGTCGCAAGAGGTCTAATGATACCGTGAGCCCATGATTGCGATCGCGTTAGCAGCCGCTACAGTTGGCGCGACAACGCTGGGCGGATACCTCGCGCTCCGATCGAAAGATCGCTTCCACTTAGTTTTGGGATTGGCCGCAGGACTACTCCTTGGCCTAGTCGCCTTTGACCTCATTCCCGAAGTCTTCAGCCAGCCAACTCTGCACTGGGGAAAAGTTCCGCTCGTCGCCATCGCATTCGCCGCTGGTTTCTTGATCCTCCACTTCCTCGAACAACTCGCCGGAACACACGAACCCGTCGATTCTGATTTTGATCACGAGCACACCCACTTCGGTGATTTCGCCGGTGCCATCGGTGCAACCACCATGGCCGGTCACGTCTTTATGGATGGCGTTGCCATCGCAGTGGCATACAAAGTTTCTTCCGCGCTGGGTCTCGCCGTCTTCTTCGCGCTCCTCGTCCACGCCTTTAGTGATGGCCTCAATACCGTCGCCATGTTGGTCAAACATGGCCATTGGAGTTCAAAAGCAAAGTACTTGCTAGTACTCGATGCCATCGCTCGCATTGGTGGCGCAACGCTCGGCTCGTACTTAACAATTAGCAATGGCTGGGTAGCGGTCTACTTGGCGCTCTTCGCCGGTTTCGTTATCTATATCGCGACTTCTCATATCTTGCCTGAAGCGCATTCGCGCCACCCTTCTCGAGTCACCATGCTGACTACCCTGGCTGGAGTCGGCATCATGTGGTTAGTGGTGGCAACGCTCTAAATGAATTACCTCGACCTGCTCGCCACTTTTGTCTTCGCACTTGTCGGAGGCCGAGTTGCCGCTGACCGTCGGATGGATTACGGCGGAATCCTCTTTATCTCAGGAGTTGCAGCAGTCACTGGCGGAACGCTGCGCAATGTCTTCTTGGGCGCCCAGCCCATCTGGTTACAGAACTACCGATTCTTTCTTGCAGTTCTGATCGCGGTGATCATCACAATCGCTCTCAAAACTACTAAGCCGATTGGCAAGTTTCTCTTGGCGATGGATACTTTTGGGCTAGCTGTTGCTACTGTCTCTGGCACCCAGATCGCGCTTTATTTAGGTGCGCCAAAATATTCGGCTGTGATTTTGGGCGTCATTACCGCCACTGCTGGCGGATTGCTCCGTGACATTCTCTGCCAAGTAGAACCCGTTCTACTTCACCGCGAGACTGTCGGCACACCTGCTTTTCTCGGTTCACTTGCCTACGTACTCTTGGTGGAAACTTCCTGGAGTTCACAAGTCGTGGGATTACTCGCGGGTGCAACTGTCTGTTTAGCCCGCGGCTTATCGATCTACTTCGATCTCCACTTGCCGCGCATTAAGCGAGCGTAATTAAGCTTTTCCGAACCGGCGTTCCCGATCGGCATAAATTTCAATCGCTTTCCAGAGTGTGGTGCGATCAACATCTGGCCAGAGCACATCCATAAATACCATCTCCGCGTAGGCTGATTGCCACGGCAAGAAATTAGATGTCCGCTGCTCCCCGGATGAGCGCAGGAAGAGATCGACATCGCTCATAGTCGGGCTATATAAATGTTTCGCAAAGAGCTTCTCGGTGATCTGATCTGGCTTGAGTTTCTTAGCTTTTACGAGTTCGGCAATGGCTTGCGCAGCATCCACAATCTCGCTGCGACCCCCATAATTCACACACATATTCAATGTCAGGACTTTATTCTTTTTGGTGAGCTCTTCTGCAATCGCCAACTCTTCAATGACGCTCTTCCAGAGACGCTGCGGCCGGCCCACCCAGCGCACACGCACACCCATCGCATGCATCTCATCACGGCGGCGGCGAATAACATCGCGATTAAAGCCCATCAGAAATTTCACTTCTTCGGGTGATCGTCGCCAATTCTCGGTTGAGAATGCGTAGGCACTAATCTCCTTCACACCGATCTGAATGGCTCCTTCGACTAGATCAAAGAGCGCCGCTTCACCCGCCTCATGTCCGGCGGTGCGCGCTAATCCGCGTTGCTTTGCCCAGCGACCATTGCCATCCATCACCACTGCAACGTGGTGCGGAATCTGATCGGCACGTAACTTGGGCGGCTTCACCGATTGTGAATTCCTGGGAGTGCTCATTGACTCATTCTTTCAACGAGCGGCAAGCTTCGCAATCCTCGCTCCAAATGCCATTGTAAATAGGCAGCAATCAGGCCAGAAGCTTCGCGCCTGGACTTCATCTCACTCTCTACTGCCCCCGTCCAATCTCC
>CAIQXR010000032.1 GCA_903875815.1 uncultured Actinomycetes bacterium | reverse complement strand
CCCCAGCAGCACGCTTGAGTTCGTCAATGTCTCGAGGCACTTCGGACAAGTAAAGGCGCTCGACGGATTGAACTTGGCCATGAAGCCGGGCGAACTCGTTGCCCTACTTGGCCCATCTGGCTGCGGAAAAACTACGGCGCTACGCATCGTTGCAGGTCTTGAAACCGCTACGGCTGGTGACTTAATCGTTAATGGTTCCCGGTATAACGACGTTCCGGCAGCTAAGCGCGATATGGGTATGGTCTTTCAGTCCTACTCACTCTTTCCTAATATGACGGTCGCTGAAAATGTGGACTATGGTCTGCGCGCCCGAAAGATTGAAAAGAAGAAGCGTATGAAGCGCATTAACGATGTGCTCGAACTCGTTGCACTCTCACACAAATCAACTTCCTATCCACACCAACTCTCTGGTGGCCAGCAGCAGCGCGTGGCACTTGCTCGTGCCTTAGCTATCGAACCAACTGTCTTACTTTTAGATGAGCCCCTCTCAGCACTAGATGCGCAAGTGCGCGGGCAGATTCGAGAAGAGATTCGTCGGATCCAATTGGAGCTAGGAACCACAACGCTCTTTGTGACCCATGATCAAGAAGAGGCAATGGCAATCTCTGATCGTGTGGGAGTTATGAATCAGGGACGACTTGAGCAGATTGATACTCCGATGGCGCTTTATAACACCCCAGCAACACCATTTGTCGCCTCCTTTGTTGGCTCTGCCAATCGTTTGCCAGCTGAAGTAACTGGTGGTGGCAACGTTAAAGTTCTTGGGCAAAAGATTCCGCTCTCGCCATTTACGGGCGAGATCGGCAAGACCAGCGGCGCTGTGGCATTGGTTCGGCCTGAGGCGCTGGCGATTTGTGCCAAGAGCGATGAAGAGGCAACGGAAGGTCTCGTTGCTGTTAAATCTTTCTTGGGTGCTACGACAAAGTTAGGTATCGCCATCAAGGGCATGCCATTGATCCATCTCGATCTCGCTAGCAAAGACGCTAAGTTGATTGAAGTCGGTGACGCGATTGCCTTCAAAATTACTGCAGATAGCGTGATGGTGGAAGATGTCGCCTGATACTCGCAGCGCTCGAATTGTTCGCGGTCCGGCAAATGAATTAGGTTGGCGCAATCTCGCTAGCGTGAACGGCGAGCTCCTCACTGAGGTAGGCCCAAGTCCTGAAGCAAAATCGCTACTCTCCCTCATTCATATCTCTGATCTTCATATCTGCGATGCGCAATCACCTGCTCGAGTCGAACTCTTAGATCGCTATGCCGACCCACACAATCCCATGTCAGAGGTTGTGAAGTTAGTCGGCACCTATCGCGCGCAAGAGATCATGACTACTCAGACGCTAGAAGCGATGGTTCGCGCCATAAACGAGATCGATCATGGCGTTCTCACCACCCGCCCCATCGATGCTGTAGTTATTACTGGCGACGTAACAGATAACGCCCAAGGCAATGAATTAGCGTGGTACTTAGCCATTCTCGATGGCGGTCAAGTGCATCCCGATAGT
>CAIQXR010000031.1 GCA_903875815.1 uncultured Actinomycetes bacterium | reverse complement strand
GATGGCCGGGCGCGCAGGAATTGCTGCCGATGATTGCGTGACTTTCGGCGATAACCCAAATGACTTCTCGATGCTCGAATGGGCCGGTCGTTCATGGGCGATGGGCGATGGCCATGCCGACGGACCCAAGCACGCCAAGTTTGTGGCTCAGCCACATCATCACGATGGCGTTGCCATGGTGATTGAAAAACTTCTCGAACTTCCTGCTTAAGTTTTCTCACCAATGGCGAAAGGCGCAGATATGTCCCGTTATGAAGAATTAATGGCCAATGATTTGATCATTGGCGAAGGCAAGTGGGATCAAGCAGCCGCCATCGAACTCGGTGAAGCGCTCAAGAAATATGGCGAAGGACTCGAGAAGCCAATCGCGGTCGCGGTGGTCTTTGACGAACAACGTGTTTACCAAGTGGGACTTCCTGGTACAACCAAGAACAATGATGAGTGGATTCAACGCAAGATCAACACCGTCGACATGACGCATCACAGTTCGTTGGCACTTCGCGCTAAGGCCGATGCCATGGGCGTGAAAGAAGAAGATATGGGATTTAAGGCTGGCCACTTAGCGGTCTGCGGCGGCGGCTTTCCGCTTTATAAGGAAGGTGTATTTGTGGGAATGGCAATCGTCTCGGGTCTGCCCCATGAGACCGATCACCAGATCCTGGTCGATGTGATCTCGGCCTTTAAAGTGGCAAAAGGCTGGTAGCAGCCCGCGTAATTTAACGGCCGGTTTTGAGCGAATGGCCTCTAACGGGTAAGTTTGCCCACGGAGGGCTCGCATAGCGGCCGAGTGCACCGGTCTTGAAAACCGGCAAGGGAAACCTTCGTGGGTTCAAATCCCACGCCCTCCGCCATAAAGGCTCACTTCGGTGGGCCTTTTTTGTTGGGTTTTACTGGGGCTTTCTCGCTAGGGCGTAGAAGAAAGGCGCGTGACCTGGCTTACGCATAGAGAGTGGCTGACTTCACGCGCTGCACGCTCAGCAGTATCTGGCACTTCTTTCAGGGCGGGAGCAGACTTCTCCTTATGGCTACTGGCGTCTTTTCAAGCTCCCGGGCAAAGATCTCGGAGAGAACACTTCGTACCGATAAGTGGTGGCTCCAACCGCTCATCACTTTCGCTGTACTTATTTCATTTGTTATCTATGCGACCTGGCGTGCATTTGAAAATGCGCACTATTACGTCGAACCATTGATCTCACCGTTCTACTCACCATGCCTTGGTGCATGCGTGAAGGGATCGGCGCTTCTTGGTTCACCATTCCTTAATGTCACACTCTTTGGCGCAACGATTTCACCTGCGCTCTTTATTTTGATCTTCCCACTTGGTTTCCGCATGACCTGCTACTACTACCGCAAGAGCTACTACCGCTCTTTCTGGATGTCACCACCAGCATGCGCAGTCGCTGAACCACATAGCAAGTACACCGGCGAAACCAAGGCGCCACTAATTTTGCAGAACGCCCACCGATATTTCTTCTACGCAGGTCTCGTCTTCAACGTTCTCCTCACCATTGATGCGATTCTCGCTTTCCGAAATCCAGAAGGCCAATGGGGCCATATGAGTGTCGGAACTTTGGTTTTGCTTGCTAACGCAACATTCCTCTGGTTCTACTCTGCTTCATGCCATACCTGCCGCCACACTGTTGGTGGTCGTCTGCGCCACTTCTCGAAGCACCCCATCCGCTACAAGGCGTGGACCATTGTTTCGAAGTTGAATCACAGCCATCAGCAATTCGCCTGGATCTCACTTGCCGGTGTTTGGTTTGCTGATATCTACGTGCGCACCGTCTCTATTCATCCGCTACTTAACAAGTACTTCTTCTAAAGGGCAGCCATGACACAATCACTCGAACGTCATAAGTACGACGTCATCGTCGTCGGTGCTGGTGGAGCTGGACTTCGCGCAGCCGTAGAAGCACGTGAAGCAGGTCTTCGCGTTGCGATTATCTGTAAGTCATTGTTTGGCAAGGCCCACACCGTTATGGCCGAAGGCGGCGCTGCTGCTTCGATGGGTAACGTCAATGACAATGACAACTGGATGGTTCACTTCCGCGACACTATGCGCGGTGGCAAATTCTTAAATCACTATCGCATGGCGGAATTGCATGCGAAAGAAGCACCAGATCGCATCTGGGAGCTGGAGATGTGGGGCGCACTCTTTGATCGCACCAAGGAAGGCAAGATTTCACAGCGCAACTTCGGTGGCCACGAATATCCTCGCCTTGCTCACGTCGGTGACCGTACTGGTTTGGAATTGATCCGCACCATGCAGCAGCGCATCGTTGCGTTGCAGCAGAAAGATGCACGCGAGAGCGGTAACGCCGAATCTCATATCCGCGTCTTTGCTGAACTCACTGTTACAGAAATTTTGAAAGAGGGCGGCAAAGTTGCTGGCGTCTACGGTTACTACCGCGAGACTGGCGCTGAAGTTCTCTTCGAAGCACCTGCTGTTGTTATCGCAACAGGTGGCGTGGGTAAGACATTTAAGATCACCTCGAATTCATGGGAAGGCACTGGCGATGGCCACGCCCTCGCATTGAAGGCTGGTGCAAATCTGGTTGACATGGAGTTCTTGCAATTCCACCCAACTGGAATGGTCTGGCCACCATCTGTTCGCGGAATTCTTGTGACTGAATCTGTTCGCGGTGAAGGTGGAATTCTCACCAACAATAAAGGCGAGCGTTTCATGTTCAACTACATCCCTGATGTCTTCAAGGATAAGTACGCGGATAATGAAGCGGAAGCTGATCGTTGGTATACAGATCAAGATAACAACCGCCGTCCGCCTGAGTTGTTGCCACGTGATGAAGTTGCGCGCGCGATCAACTCTGAAGTTAAGGCCGGCCGCGGAACAGAACATGGCGGAGTATTCCTCGATGTTTCAAAGCGACTTTCTGCGGAAGTTATTAAGAAGCGCCTTCCATCCATGTGGCACCAGTTCTATGAACTTGCTGGCGTGGATATCACCAAGGAAGCAATGGAAGTCGGTCCTACTTGCCACTACGTCATGGGCGGCGTGCAAGTAGATCCAGATACCACTGCGGCAATCGGTGTCGATGGTCTCTTTGCTGCTGGTGAAGTCGCTGGTGGAATGCACGGATCAAACCGACTCGGT
>CAIQXR010000030.1 GCA_903875815.1 uncultured Actinomycetes bacterium | reverse complement strand
GTTGAGGACTTTGATCATTCCTGTTAGAAAGATCGGATCAATTTCTAATAACTCTCAAGGCGAGATCACTGTTCTTATCGATAACGATGAAATCAGGTAAGTAATAGAGTCTCGCTCTACGCGTTTGGGGCGTCATCTCCGAGAATTTCGACGTTCTCTAAAGTTTCTAAAAATTCAGCCCCGAACGGCTTTACTGTTTCCCCTGAACGTCGGATTAATTCCCACGCCAACCAGTAAACATCTGATTGCTTTTGATCTTCCAAAAGAGCTTTAGCAAAACCCTTTTTGGCGTAGATTTCGAAAGCCCACTCCACCACCGGTGTGATCTTATGTACTGAGACCTCTCCCGATGCCCTTGTGATTTTGAGTGATGACATTTAGTCTCCTATTACCAAGTACCAGTCGAAGCGACTGTAACTACTGAGTTGATTGTAAAGGTGATGGTTTGTGTTGAAATATCGCCAACCGCACCATTGATGTCTGTGGTCTTATTGACCAAGACCATGCCCGTATAAAGTGGGTTAGTTGCTGAGATGGTGGTTGTTGCGCCCTTGGTCTGAACCATGGCGAATGAAACGGATGTTCCCCACGCAGACTGAAGGGTGGCCAAGACTGAACCAGCAGAATCATCGTTGAGGAAATCAACGGTGAGAGTAGATGCTTCAAGTCCCTTAACGAATCGGTGTGAGTAATCGCCCATAGCAGTTACTTCAAGCTCATCGAATTGACGGTTAAGTGTTACTGACTTAACGTGATCGGAAAGATCGACGTTGTTGATCTTTAGACCAACGGTGTTATTTAGGAAGATATTTGTTGCGGTCATGCTGAGGCCTCATCTTTCGGATCGGATGCTGGTGCTGGGGTTGGTTCTGGGGTTGGTGCCGGTGCTGCTGGGATATTGACGGTTGCGTCAATGACTTGGCCGATCTTTTTAAGGAAAGCCAAATCCTCAGGTGATAGATCCATGATTAACTCCAAGTCGTTAGGATCGAGATTGATAATTCCGATGCAAGCATCTGACCAGCATCGACAGGTAAGACGGTAGGAGCCGAAAGAGTTCCTACTCGGATAGATAATGAACTAGCTGAGAGTTTGTTAAAGACCGCCACCATAAATGTCTCAATGTCTGCCAGATTGCCTTGATTGTCGAACATGGGCACGATCGCGGTGATCTTGAAATTGGCCATAGGGCTAATTGAGTTGTATTGATTATTAGATGGCTCTAGATATGGATCG
This sequence comes from uncultured Actinomycetes bacterium, assembly GCA_903875815.1. The sequence continues at coordinate 2,011 of CAIQXR010000030.1, read as the reverse complement.
TCGGGCTGAACAATGACGCTATTGGCGATAGGGCTGGCCGGTGGGTAAGCGAACACCGACCACACCCCATCATTCGTCAAGGCCGTGGCGAGTGTGGAGCGCAGAGTAGTAAGAGCTGCGGTCATTATCCGACCATACTTCGCGGTGATGTGTAAGGCGCGATAAGGCCACGAACGCGTCCCATAAGGCTATTTCCCATGCGATAAGGCGATGGCTGGAAATCCGGTGAAATGCCGCCAGCTGAAGATTGCTGACGAGCCTGCCAAATATCTACCGCAAGCATCATCGCAGCTTCGCGGATCGCTGGGGTAGTGGCATAGGCGGTGTCTTTGACATCAACGCCTAATGCTTTTCCATAAGGAATGACTTGGTGATAATTGTCGTCGGCATGGCTGACGGTAAATTGAATTAAAGAATAACCGCGTGGGAATGAGTAGTAAGTCCATGGGAACCACGCAAAGACTGGAAAAGTACCCGAGCCGATAGTCCATGGATACGTCGAAGTAATAACGTGGCTGCCGTTATATGCCGATCCGCTGCCTGAGACGGTAATGGTTTGACCAGCACTAAAAGTAACTGGCGCAGACAAAACGATGGTAGCGACATTATTAGCGATCATCGCGCCGATGACTGGGTATGAGTCATACCAAAGATATTGATTCAGTAAATCTTCTGCCGTTTGGCAGACTTCTTCGACGATGGAGTCAGCATAGAGCGATCCAATGCCGAGGTTAGCCTTTAATTCGGCTGACGTGACATAAGTGGCTGCCATGCTGACTCCTTTCGATTAAGACCACTAGCCCTAGGGCACCAGAGCTAGTGGATTTTGATTTGCTTAGACGAGGTTGAAGCGACGAACGCCCGCAGGGATAAGCACCTTGCCTGCGCCATAGCCGTAGATCGCGGTCTGAACTCCGAGAGATCCGACGACGTTTACGCTAAAGAAGGCTTCAGGAGATTCGATCCACATGGTTGCTTCAGGAGCAATGATGAACGCTGACTCATCGATGAGTGTCGATGCGACGTTCTTGTCGACGTAGTAATCCAAGCCCATGATGGAGCCACGGATTGTGGTTGGCTTAGCATCGCCAGCAGAGTTCCATGGTGTTGTTGTGTTGAACAACGGACGACCTGTGGTGTCGTTTGCTGAGATGACGTTCTGCCACCATCCGATACCTGATACGAGGTTCTGAGCGAAGAAGCTAGAACCCTGATAGGCGAGTGGTGCTTCTGTACCGATGAAGGACATGAGACCAGCAGTTGTACCCGCTACGCCTGTCGCCTGTGTACCGCCAGCGGTAAGAGCTGCGATCATCGCTGCGTCTGTTGCTGCCTTGTAAGCGTTTTCAAGTTGGATAGCGAGCTGATCCATGAAGACTGGGTCTGAACGCTCAATGAGAGCCAAGTCCACAAGCTGTTGGCCGGCATAACGCTGGAGAGTGATTGTCTCGTAGGCAGAAGTCATCTGTGTATCAGATGGAGCATCGCCCTGAGTGTTAGCAGCAACGGTAGGGGCTACCTGTGAGCCACCGCCAGCTGAAGTAACGAGAGATGGGATATTTACCTGAAGTCCTGACGCAGGTGCGGCCATACGCTGTACGGCATCAATGGTTGGACGACCAAATGTTGTATTGGATACGAATTTGGAAAGGTATTGGATCGGTGAAAATGCTGGGTTATTCGATGTTGTCGCATCTGATGAAGCGGTGATGTTACGACGATCTTCTGATGCTGCGACCCAAAGTGCTGACTCAGAATCTCCGAGTGCTGCCTTTAGCTTGTGCTCAACATAACGACCCATGGAGTTAATGCCATGGCGTGGTGTTGTTGTTGCGCCGCCGTAGATAGGAGCGGTCGCGACGATGGTGGGACGTGAGGCTTCAACCGCGGGAGCTGCTGCCTCTTGTGTTGCGGCTGGTGTGGTTTCTTCCACGACTGCCTCACTTTCATTTGGTTGGGTTTCTTCGGATGTTGTTTCTTCTGCTTCGCTTTCGCTGGCAGCAACGCGAGT
>CAIQXR010000029.1 GCA_903875815.1 uncultured Actinomycetes bacterium | reverse complement strand
GGTTGGCTGAAAGATCGCTTCGGTCTTTCGTGGCAGGTTGTGCCTCGCCAGCTCGGGGAGTGCCTGGGCCATCCAGATCCGGAAAAGGCCGGTCGCGCTATGCAAGCGATGATGGGAATGGGCAAATTGGTCGTCGCTGAGCTCGAGGCGGCAGTCGCTTAAGGATTTCATCTCGACACGCCGAGGAAATACCGTCAATCTCTGAAGGACGGGTTTAGAGTTACCACAACATATAGGGGCGCGCCGAAGAAATAGACCCACAAGTTGTGTTTTTTAGGCGTAAATCCGCTATGTTGCTCCTTCCCCGATGGTTTACTGAAAGTTCACTGAATTCCTGCCTACACGCGGAAAACAGGGGACACCTTCACATTCATAGGTAAGCATTACAACAAGGAGTTAAGAAATGATCTGCCCATTCTGCCGCCACGACGACTCTCGAGTCGTTGATTCGCGTCCGGTAGAAGAAGGCACGGGAATTCGTCGCCGTCGTGAGTGCGCCTCATGCGGTCGTCGCTTTACCACCTCTGAAACTTCAGTCCTTTTGATTGTGAAGCGCTCCGGCGCCACCGAACCATTTAGCCGCGAGAAGGTCATTGCTGGTGTCCGCAAGGCATGCCAGGGCCGTCCCGTCGATGATGATGATCTAGCTTTGCTTGCCCAGCGCGTCGAAGAAGCTCTTCGATCCGATGGCCAGGCCGAGGTAGAGGCACAGAACGTTGGAATGGCGATCCTCGCGCCACTCCGTGAATTAGATGAGGTTGCTTATCTGCGTTACGCATCGGTGTATCGCAACTTTGCATCCCTCGAAGATTTTGAAGGGGAGATCGCACTTCTCCGCGCCGCTCCTTCAGTAGGTCCATCGAATAAAAGTAAGAAAAATGTCAGCGCAGTACCAGAAGATTCAATTACTCACTAACTAGCCGGAAGAAGGAAACACGTATGTCAATCGTCAATAAGCCAGCGAGCTCAAGCGCAAATGGCAAGAAGACTCTTGGAAAGGGTCTCACCATCGAGCGCATCTACACCACTGCTGGTAAGCATCCCTACGACGAAGTGACATGGGAGCGCCGCGATGTTGTTCAGACCAACTGGAAATCTGGCGAAGTTATCTTCGAACAAAAGGGCGTTGAATATCCTGACTTCTGGTCAGTAAATGCGTCCACCATTGTCACCACCAAGTACTTCCGTGGCGCAGTCGGTGCAGATAACCGCGAGTGGTCACTCAAGCAGGTTATCGATCGCGTAGTTCTCACCTACACCAAGGCTGGTAAGGAGTTCGGCTACTTCGCTACCGATGCTGATGCTGAGATCTTCGAACATGAATTGACATGGATGCTCATGCACCAGGTCTTCTCCTTCAACTCACCTGTCTGGTTCAACGTGGGTACCAACGCACCACAGCAGGTATCTGCATGCTTCATCCTCTCCGTCGATGACACCATGGATTCCATCCTCAACTGGTATCGCGAAGAAGGAATGATCTTCAAGGGCGGTTCCGGCGCAGGTCTCAACCTCTCTCGCATCCGCTCACAGAAGGAATTGTTGAAGTCTGGCGGAACAGCTTCTGGTCCAGTTTCATTCATGCGCGGTGCAGATGCATCAGCAGGAACAATCAAGTCCGGTGGCGCAACTCGTCGCGCAGCGAAGATGGTTGTTCTCGATATCGATCATCCAGATATCGAAGAGTTCATTGAGACCAAGGTTCGCGAAGAAGACAAGATCCGCGCACTCCGCGATGCTGGCTTTGATATGGATCTCGGCGGAAAAGACATCATCTCCGTCCAGTACCAGAACGCAAATAACTCTGTTCGTGTCTCTGATTCATTCATGCGCGCCTACGAGAATGGCGAGCAGTTCGGTCTCGTCGCTCGCTCAACCGGCGATGTCATTGAATCTGTAGATGCTCGCAAGCTCTTCCGTCAGATGGCAGAAGCTGCTTGGGCATGTGCTGATCCAGGAATCCAGTACGACGACACCATCAATGCATGGCACACCAACCCAGAGACAGGTCGCATCAATGCGTCAAACCCTTGCTCTGAGTACATGTCACTCGATGATTCTTCTTGCAACCTTGCATCACTCAACCTCCTCAAGTTCCTTGAGTCCAATGGTTCATTCGATGCCAAGAACTTCACCAAGGCAGTCGAACTCATCATCACCGCGATGGATATCTCAATCTGCTTCGCAGACTTCCCAACAGAGAAGATCGGCGAGACAACTCGTAACTACCGTCAGCTCGGTATCGGCTTTGCAAACCTCGGTGCGCTCCTTATGGCTTCAGGTCTTGCCTACGATTCAGAGGGTGGCCGCCAGCTCGCTGGTGCTATCACCTCACTCATGACCGGTACTTCCTACCGTCGCTCGGCAGAGTTGGCTGGCATCGTTGGTCCTTACAACGGTTATGCCCGCAACGCTGCAGCACACACCAAGGTGATGAAGATGCATGCAAATGCATCAACATCAGCCAAGTCAGTAACCACCCTAGATTCAGATGTCTGGGCAGTTGCTAACAAAGAGTGGGCAAAGGGAATTGAAATTGGCGAGAAGAACGGTTGGCGCAATGCGCAGGCATCAGTTCTTGCTCCAACCGGAACAATCGGCCTCATGATGGATTGCGATACAACAGGTATCGAGCCAGATCTCGCACTCGTCAAGTTCAAGAAGCTTGTCGGTGGCGGATCTATGCAGATCGTTAACCAGACCATCCCACAAGCACTTCGCAAGCTTGGTTACACCGAAGAGACCGTTGAAGCGATCGTGGAATACATCGCAGCAAATGGAAATGTCATCGATGCTCCTGGTCTCAAGCCAGAGCACTACGACATCTTCGACTGCGCAATGGGTATCCGCTCAATCTCAGCAATGGGTCACGTGCGCATGATGGCTGCCTGCCAGCCATTCCTCTCTGGTGCAATCTCTAAGACCGTCAACCTTCCTTCAAATGCAACTGTTGAAGAGGTAGAAGAGGTCTACTACGAAGGTTGGAAGCTCGGTCTTAAGGCGCTCGCTGTTTACCGCGATAACTGCAAGGTCGGACAACCACTCTCTGATGCAAAGGGAGCGAAAGAAGAAGTTGCCGCTGAAGTTCACCCAACAGCTGTTCGCAAGCGTCTTCCTAAGTCACGTCCTTC
>CAIQXR010000028.1 GCA_903875815.1 uncultured Actinomycetes bacterium | reverse complement strand
AGCCAGAATTTCACGTAGACCTTATCGGCAAGGACATCACGCCATCCGCTATCGCGCGTGGCATTTACTTCTCGTTCCTTTTCAGAACGGTGCCCAACGTTTCCTAATGAGTAAGCGACAACCGCATAAATAAGGAATGAGAGGCCATCTCCCCAATACAGAACCTCAAAGGAGTGGGGATTCTCAATTGATACGACGGTCGAGGCAATTAATCCACCAGTGCCGATACCTAAGTTGAGCATCGCAAAATTGGCGCCAAAAGTTCGCGGCCGAAGCTCCGGTGGCGTGAGTTCAGCTTGAATGGCCGATTGCGATGGCCACATCGCGGAGCCTCCGACTGAGCAGATGGAAATTACTAGCAGCGCCTCAATGGTGTTATGAATCAAACTGATGCTGGCGTAGCCAACAGCGCTAATCACGAGCGCAGAAACAAGAATGGGTTTAGGTCCCCAGTGATCAATGAGCGATCCCACTTTGGGAGAGACGAGTAGCGAAACAAGTGCGCCATACCCGACGATCGCACCTGCCAGCGCCGATGGAATTCCTCGCACACTGTGCAAGTAGATAAACATGTAGGGATAGACCAGGCCGTTGCCGGTAGCTGAGAAGAAATTGCCAAGAATCAGAATCCGTACTTTGCGCGGTAAGCGCGCCTGTGCGCCCGTCTTCGTTGACATGCGGTGAGTCTAACGCCTGATCTACTATTGCTTTATGGCGCCACAAAGCTCAGATCGTGAATCCTACTTCCCTGCAATAGAGAAGAAGTACGGCCAGCCCATGTCTTACTGGCATGCAACGATGAAAGATCTTGGCGATCTCAAATACCCGGAGCAGATTGCTTATCTGAAAGAAGAGCACGGCTTCTCCCAAGCGCATGCCAACGCGCTTGTCATGTATTCGCGTGGCTCAAAATCATCTAAGCGTTTTTCTAGCCCGGCCGATTTCTACAAAACTCTTGATGCCAAGCAAGTGAAGACTTGCAAAGCCATCTTCAAAGTTGTGCAAGCAAAGTACCCTGATTTAGAACTTGTCATCGCCTGGAACAAGCCCATGCTGCGCCGCGAGAAAGCCTATGTTCTCGGAATAGCCGCAACGAAGAATTATTTGTTACTCGAACCCTTCAGCACAGACGTTTTGGAGGGGCTTGCTCCCAAAATGAAAGACCTCGATGTAAAGAAGAAGACGATCGGCATTCCCAGCGACTGGAAAATTGATGAGAAGCTCCTACTTGCCATAGTGAAAGCTCGATTGGCGGAGATTTAGGCGCTAGTGGCACCCCCCATTCACTATTCCTTACAAGCGATAAACTTTAGCCATGGCACATAAGCGAAGCGATGACGGAAGAGTCTCTTCTATATTCGCTCGCATCGTGATTACTTTCGTTTTTGGTGCTGCACTATCTACTCTAATTTCAACAAGCTCAGCTTTTGCCGCCGCTTGTTCAGTAACAACAACCACATCTGGAAACTATAAATATGTGAAGGTAACTTCAGCAGCAGGTTGCACCTGGTCTATCCCCGCTGGTGTTACATCCATCGACTACTTAGCTGTCGGTGGTGGCGGTGGTGGCGGTGGCGGTGGTGCAACCACTGGCCTCGGTGGCGGTGGCGGTGGCGCAGGTGGAGTTGTCCTTACTGGCTCGGTCACAGTGGCTCCGGCAAACACGCTCACCATTACAGTCGGAACTGGTGGCGCAGGTGGTGCAGTCAACACCACTGGTACTAACGGAAGTGCATCCTCAATTACTTATAACGCCACTCCATATTCTGCAGCTGGTGGTAATGCTGGCATTCGCGCCCAAGTCAACAACAACCAAACCGATCTCTCTGGTGATGGTGGTTCAAACTCTTCATATAACGGCGGCCAAAGTATGTGGGATGGTGCCGGTGGTGGCGCAGGTGCAGGTGGCATTGGTGGTGATGGCCAAGATATCGGCGGTCAAGGTGGTACTGGTGGCCCTGGTGGCATTGGATTAACTAACGCAACCATTAACACGTTCGCGTCCATTACCTCTACCGGTCAAAATTATTCATCGACTTATTATGTTGGCGGCGGTGGCGGTGGCGGAAGTACTCCTCCTGGTAACGGTAACCCAGTTGCTGGCTCGAACACAGGAGTTGGTGCAGTCGGTGGCTATGGTGGTGGTGGTACCGGTGGTTTCTCTACAACTGGCGTTGGCGCAACATCCGCAACAGCAAATACCGGTGGCGGTGGCGGTGGCGGTGGTTGGAAATCCGATGCTACTGAATCAGCGAAGGCTGGCGCTGCTGGCGCCGACGGCATTGTGCTCTTCCGATATCTTGCTGTTGCAGCAAACATAACGAGTACTACGACATTTTCAGTCGCTGAAAACCAATTTGTGGTCGGAACTGCGACAGCTGATACAACGGTCGCGTGGTCGATCGTAGCCGGCAGCGATTCAGCCCTCTTCTCGATTAATTCTTCAACTGGCGCCATGACTTTCAATGCTGCGCCTGACTTCGAAGCGCCCGCCGATATTGGCGCTGATAACACCTATAACTTCACGATTAGAGCGACCACGCTCGCCTCGGTCGCTACCGATCAAGCCGAAACAGTTTCGGTGACCGATGTTGTTGAAGCGCTAGCTTTCAAGAGTTTGGGCATCAGTGGTGGCGGAAACGCAGTCACATATCGAACCACCATCAATTTAGTGGCAGTCATGGCTGAAAACTCTCGGATCAGCTTTATCGCTAATGGAAAATTCATTCCAGGGTGCAGAAATCTATTAACGAGTGGTTCAGCGAGTACGTGGACGGCCGCCTGTGCGTGGAAGAGCTCGTTGCACGGCCAAAACATTATTCGAGCCAGTGCCAAAGGGGTCTCGGGCACATCAACGCCAAATACAAGTCCAGGCCTACAACTCATCGCTACCCCACGCAGCAATAATCGCTAACACCAGAATGTGGGCTAACCCTCACTCGTAAGCCTTGCTAGTTAAGGCCAAAGTAATATGATGAATTTATGACAACGGAGTCACCACTTAATACTGCCTTGGCTCAATTACGAGGCACCATCGATAAATTAGGCCTCTCTGAAAATGATTGGCAGACACTTTCCACGCCTCGTCGCGTTCTACAAGTAGCGGTTCCACTGCGTCGCGATAATGGCGATGTTGAAATGTATGACGGCTATCGCGTTCAATATTCCACAACCCGAGGTCCCTCTAAAGGTGGCGTTCGCTATCACCCAGATGTCGATCTTGATGAAACTATTTCACTCGCCATGTTAATGACGTGGAAATGCGCGCTCACCAATCTTCCTTATGGTGGTGCTAAAGGCGGCATTGCCGTTGATCCCAGCACGCTTTCGGCAACAGAAAATGAGCGCCTGACTCGTCGCTACACCTCCGAAATCCTCCCGATCATTGGACCAGAACGCGATATTCCAGCGCCCGATGTCGGAACTGATGAGCGCAACATGGCTTGGATGATGGATACCTACTCCGTCAACGCTGGCTTCTCCGTACCTGGTGTTGTGACCGGAAAGCCGATCGTTCTTGGTGGTTCGTTGGGGCGAACATCGGCAACTGGTGATGGCGTTGCGATTGCTACTCGTGAAGCGCTTCGCGTGCGCGGGATTGATATCAATGGCGCGACAGTGGCGATCCAAGGTTTCGGAAAAGTCGGCTACTGGACCGCGATTGCTCTAGAAAACATGGGCATGAAAGTCGTTGCGGTTTCTGATGTCAATGGCGCAGTGACTGGTTTTCCTTCAGTTGCACAATTGTGGAACCACTTCTTGGCACATAAAAATTTGGATATGCCAGGAACAGATCGACTTTCTAATGAAGAGCTTTTGCATCTAGAAGTCGATGTACTTATTCCAGCAGCTCTAGCCGATGCCATTACCGAGGCGACTGCTCCTGGAGTGAAAGCAAAGATCGTGGTCGAAGGTGCCAATGGTCCGACAACTCCGCAAGGCGATGAGATTCTTCACGATAAAGGAATTCTGGTCGTTCCCGATATTTTGGCGAACTCCGGTGGCGTGATCGTCTCGTATTTCGAGTGGGTTCAAGATAAACAAAATTATTTCTGGACCGCTGATGAAGTGAAAGAGAATCTCTCTTCAATTTTGCTTCGAGCTGTTCGTGAAGTCGAAGAGAATGCTGCCGCCAAGAACGTCACTTGGCGCGATTCAGCGCTGATGATCGGTGTTGGTCGCGTGGCCGAAGCGCATCATCTACGAGGCCTTTATCCGTGATGTGGACTATTTGTTGGCATTAGCGACAATCGCATCGCGCAGATACTGCGCCAGTCCAGCTGCTTGATCTTCGTAATTCTTTCTAAAGCGTTCATCAGCTAAATACATATCGGCTAGGCCGGTGTGAATCTCAAAGGTGCAGTCATACCACCACTTAGTGATTGCCTGGCGATGTGCTTCCGCGCCAGCCATGGCCGCTTCACTATCGGCAGGAAGACGGCGTTGCATCGCTTCTAAAACTTGGAGTGTTGCGGCATGCATTTCCTTGGCCGCTTGCTCAATGTCTTCTGGTGAATAGGTAGCTAGCCGTTCTTGCGATTGCTTATAGGCACGGGTTTCACCCCAGCGCGCTTTCGCTTCTTCTTCCATATTCATGTTAACACCTAACGATTTCCTGATCGTGCCGAGATGATTGGTCTCAGGGTTGATGAGTTCGATGCCAATCCGGTGAACGGCGTAAAAGTCGCCTTAATCGGAACTGAGTTGTGCACGGCTGGACGCCACGAACAAGTGGCGGTAAATGGCGAAACCGAGAGGGTGGGTACGTTGATACAACCCGGAATACGCTTGCCGTTCGCGTAAAAAGTAACTTTTCCAATGGTGGATGCAGTTGCCGTCAGTGTTGTCGCAGTGCGAAATAGCGCTGTGCTACCGCCAGAAAGTGAAACCGTGGTACTGAGAATTGCGGTCGGCGTTACGGGAATATTGATCGAAATATCGATGTGAAAATTTGTCTTTGCGACGCAGTTTGATCCGTCGCCAGCGCAAAAAGTCCAGTCCGGGTTAGCGTTGCTCACCGATCCAACGCTGGGGTTACTACCAATTCCAATTTCCGCCGTAGGTCCGGCATGACGATTCCACGCAATTATTGTTCGGTTATCCGAGACGTCGTGTACTTGAAAAGAGCCATAGTTGCCTTGTGATGATTGAGTACCTGTTATTAAAGGCGCATCGTCATAATCATAAAGTGTTGCACTTCCCGGGTAGGGCAGCCCAGATTGGTATGGCTGATAGTTCCATGGCCAAATTTCTAGCCGACCGATCTTTCCTGACACATTTAAATATTGATTACTAGAAACCACAGTGAGGTCGGCGACATTGGTATCGATGATGATTCCGGTTGCGGTATTTAAATCCGGAAATTTTAAATTGCTGACGGTGGCACCAAGTGATGTAAATGAAAGTGCGTTTGCACCTCCATAATTCGGAACAACACCTGAATTCCATTTAGCAACATCAGCATTCGCATATGCAGTTCCAGTAGAGGAATCAAATTCCAAGTGATATCTCACTCGGGTAAACGGTACGTTATTGCTGTATGTCGAGTTGAGCGCCGCTGCCGTATCACTTGGGCCGTAACCAGAGTCGTAAGTGATTCCATTACTACCATCACGCAATTGGGTACTGGTTGCGTAAATTTTAGTCCAGGGATATCCATATGGGCTCGAGCCCGCACCATTGATTGCTGTCATGCGGATGTAATAAGGAGTTCCTGGCGTTAATCCGTTAATTGTGTAATTTGTCGCCGAAGAGACGATAGTCGATGAAGCGTTGGTCCAACTCGCGCCATCGGTCGAATAGTCGACGGAATAGTTAACAACGCCATCTCCTGGGTATGCGGGAGCAGCCCAAGTAACAATGATCGATCCGGATCCCACTGTTGCCACAATATTTGTGGGGGCAGTTGCTGCAGTACCGACGGCATGTGCTGGTGTGGGCAAGATAAATAGTCCAACGAAGATTGCGAACAGGAGGGCCAAGGCCGAATATCGGCTAGCTATCGAAATCTCCCGCTGGTTCACGCTCAAATTTTAGGGGCTATATCCTTAAGCGGTGAACAGCCAGAAAGCCGAAATCCGACAACTCTCCCCAGATGACTGGGAGATATTGCGCGATATTCGCCTGCGCTCACTTCAAGCCAACCCAGAAGCTTTCGGCGGGAAATATGAGGTGGAGTCGCTCTTCACAGAGCAAGAGTGGCGTAATTGGTTCATCAAAATGGATGTCGTTGTGGGATT
>CAIQXR010000027.1 GCA_903875815.1 uncultured Actinomycetes bacterium | reverse complement strand
CTCGTAACAGCTTAAACTTCGTTGGTAAGGCGACGTGCGAAGCTTTATCTGGTCGTGAGGTTCCCGACAATCTTTGGAACAATGTCCACAGCGTTCCCCACATTTCTCTGGCCCGCAAGAGCGCGCATCTGATCATCGCGCCCACCACCGCCGATCTGCTCGCGCGTATCGCTCACGGTGCTGCCGATGATCTTCTTACTAACATCGTCCTTGCTTCTGCTGCTCCATTGGTCCTCGTCCCGGCGATGCATCCCGAGATGTGGGGAAATGACGCAGTCCAAAGCAATGTCGCCGCAATTCGCTCTCGAGGCCATTTGGTGATTGAGCCAGATTCTGGTCGATTAACAGGAAGCGATGAAGGTCCCGGGCGTTTTCCGGCTTCAGAGCGAATTATTCGTGAAAGCCAGATTTTTTGGGGCGATAAGAATGATCTACACGGCAAGAACGTTTTGATTAGTGCAGGTGGAACACGTGAGGCCATTGATCCGGTTAGGTACATCGGAAATCGATCTTCTGGAAAACAGGGTTATGCCATCGCGGAAGCAGCTGCATCACGTGGCGCACGAGTAACTATCGTTAGTGCAAACGTCTCTCTTCCCGACATTAATGGCGTGGAGACAGTGCATGTGGAAAGTGCTCTCGAGATGCATGGCGCCTTGGAGCAACGATTTTCACAGAGTGATCTCTTAGTGATGACTGCGGCTGTCGCTGATGCCCGCGTAGCGAATCCTTCTTCCTCAAAAATCGCCAAAGATTCTTTAACTGAAATTTCACTGACAAAGAACCCGGATATCCTCGCTGACTTAGGGAAGAAACGTCGATCCGATCAAGTTCTTGTCGGCTTTGCGGCCGAAACAGGAGTGGGTGGCCGAGATCGGGCACTGGAAAAGTTGGCGAAAAAGAAGGTCGATATTCTCTATTTCAATGATGTGAGCAATGGCGCCATTTTCGGTAGCGAGAGCACTCAGGGTGAATTTCTTCTCGCAGATGGTTCGCATATTTCGACGGGATCAATTTCCAAAGACACGCTGGCAGATCAACTTCTCGATCTCGCCCTCAATAAGTTAGGTTAAGCCAATGAGCGAACACAAGAAGCGTCTATTTACCTCCGAATCTGTGACTGAGGGCCATCCCGACAAGATGGCTGACCAGATATCCGATGCCATCCTTGATTCTTTGTTGAGCCAAGATGCAGCTAGTCGTGTTGCCGTCGAAACTTTAATCACCACTGGTCAGGTACACGTTGCCGGTGAAGTGACCACCAATGGCTATGCCGATGTCATGAGCATCGTTCGCGATACCGTTCTGCGAATTGGCTATGACTCATCAGAAAAGGGTTTCGATGGAAATTCATGCGGTGTCTCGTTATCCATCGGACAACAGTCTCAAGATATTGCTCAAGGAGTCGATTCGGCTTTTGAAAAGCGAGTAACTTCTTCCGCGGATCCACTTGACCTCCAGGGAGCTGGCGATCAGGGTTTGATGTTTGGATACGCCTGCGATGACACGCCAGAGTTGATGCCACTTCCGATTCATTTAGCGCACCAACTTTCACTCAAACTATCCGAAGTTCGCAAATCTGGAGCGGTCGATTACCTTCGCCCTGACGGCAAAACTCAGGTCACCATTGAATATGCCGGCGATAAGGCAGTAGCGCTCGATACCGTTGTGATCTCAACACAACATGCCCCTCATGTTGATCTCGATAAGACTCTTGCGCCAGATCTCAAGCGCCTCGTAATCGACCCAGTCATCTCTGAACTCGGTATCGATACATCGAACGTTCGTCTTCTCATTAACCCAACAGGTCGATTCGTCATTGGTGGACCTATGGGTGATGCTGGCCTCACTGGTCGAAAAATTATCGTAGATACCTACGGCGGCATGGCTCGCCATGGTGGCGGAGCTTTCTCCGGAAAAGATCCTTCAAAGGTTGATCGTTCTGCAGCTTATGCGATGCGTTGGGTGGCAAAAAACGTTGTTGCTGCCGGCCTTGCCTCCCGCTGTGAAGTTCAAGTTGCTTATGCGATCGGCAAAGCCCAACCAGTGGGTCTATTTGTGGAAACATTTGGTACTGAGAAAGTACCGGTTCAGCAGATTATCGATGCAGTACCAGCTGTGTTTGATCTACGTCCAGCAGCAATCATTCGTGATCTCCAGTTGCTTCGTCCGATCTACTCAGCAACTGCAAGCTATGGCCACTTCGGTCGCGAACTTCCTGATTTCACCTGGGAGAAGACTGATCGCGCTGCAGCTCTAAAGGCCGCAGTAGCAGGTTAATTTATCGTGGTGGAGCCAAAACCACTGCGCCTCAAAGTTCAGAAGAGCGCTCCCTATGAACGCCATGCTCCTGCCGCTGCGCGCCCAGTTGCTCGCGTACTCGTCGATACCGGTGTACTTCATTTAGATCAGCCCTTTGATTATCTGGTTTCAGAGAAGTTAGATGCCCAGGCGCAACCCGGTCACTTAGTAGCAATCTCATTCAATGGCCGAGAAGTTCAGGGCTACATCCTTGATCGGCAAGAGTTGGGGGATGTGAAGCAAAGTTCCTTGAAATATATCGATCGTGTTCTTTCGGCGAGACCTCTACTTCTTCCTGAGCAATATCAGTTATTCCTGGCCCTTTCACATCGATATGCAGCTTCCATCTGGTCCTTTATCTCCGCTGCGATCCCGCCACGATCTGCAAGCGCGGAAAAGGGTTTGGCAGAGATCAAGCCATTTATCCCGGTCGGTGCAGTCGCCCACACTATCAAAGAGGCTTTCACGCTCCCACTTAACCAAAATCGGTGGCAGAAAATTGTTCAAGTAGTTGCAGAACGGGTGGAGTCGGGACAGGTTCTGTTCATCGTGCCCGAAGAAAGTGACTTAGAGGTATTTACAGCCCTGTTAGAACCGATATATGGCACAGACCTTATCGTTCAGTCGAGTGCGCGTACGCCATCCCAGCGCTACCGGAATTATCTCGCCATCGCAGCCGGTGAACCGACGGTCATTTTAGCCACCCGCTCTGGCCTCTTCTCGCCACTTCGAGATGGATCAACAATCATCATCTTTGAAGAACCCTCACCCTCGCACTATGAGAAGCGGTATCCCGGATGGAATGCTCGCGATGTCGCCCTCCTTCGAACCAACCATAACCTCATTTTCATGGGAGATAGCTGGAGTATGGAGCTATCCCGATTGATTCAATTGGGTTTTGTCTCACATACCCTTTCGCAGCAAGCGAATTCTCGCTCCTACTCATTTGCGCAAAGCCGGGACTCTCACCTCGCGGTGATTAGTCGCAATTTACGAAAAGGTTCGGTTCTTATTTCCTTAGCTAATCCATCGCCGTTAGTTGGACTTGCCTGCCGGCGTTGTCGCAATCGAGCCCTTTGCGAATGCGGGGGAGTATTGATCTCCAAATCTGGAAACCGGATCACATGTTCCCTGTGCGATCGCACATACCTACCTTGGAAATGTCAGCATTGTTCTCATCCAGAAACGGTCTCTATAAAGAAGGATCCTGCATCATTGGCTGAGTCACTCTCGCGAGCTTTCCCGGGGCATCGAGTGCTGCTTTCCCACGCTTCGCATCGTCTCACTGAGATTGATGATACAGATGCACTTGTCATCGCAACTATTGGTCATGAACCTGCCGGAAATTATGAAGCGGTCATCCTTCTCGATGGTGAGTTTCTGATCAATCGGCCCGGGCTGCGGACGGAAGAGTCCATGCTGGCGCATTGGCTCTCCCTGATTGCGCTAGCAAAGATGGATGGTGAAGTCTTTCTCTCACTCCCACAGAGCCATCCGGTAGCGATCGCAATTGCCAGCGAACAACCTGATCGTTTTCTCGTCGAGACGCTATCGGACCGTGCCGATGTACAACTACCTCCTTTCTATCGATTCGCTCTGGTCGAGGTGGAGAATAAGGATCTTGCCCTGTTCACTCAGGCGGCTGCGGAAAGTGCGATCTTCAGCATGATCACCCCGATCGCCCTCGACGCCCTTCATACTCGAGTGATACTGAGAGCGCGAGTTGAGCAAAGCAGTGATTTCTCCGAGTTCCTTCTCTCGCTCCTTCGGTATCGAAGCCTAAAAGGCCTTACTTCGATCTCTGTGAGAATCGATCCCTTCTCATTCTGAGTAGAATTGGGGGATGTCCGTTCAGCCCATTCGCCTCTTTGGCGATCCAGTTCTCACGACGCCAGCGGCTCCGGTAACTACTTTTGATAAAGAGCTTCGCACTCTGGTCGCCGATCTCACCGAAACGATGCATGATGCGCCAGGCGCAGGGTTGGCTGCTCCACAAATCGGCGTGGGACTGCGAGTTTTTGTCTGGGATATTGATGAGTTCGATGGCCATCTCATCAATCCATCGCTCGATCTCTCTGACGAACTTCAAGATGGTGAAGAAGGTTGCCTAAGCTTCCCCGGCCTTCTCTACGATACTCCGCGCGCGTTCCGAGCAGTTGCCAAAGGTTTCAATATGCATGGTGAACCAGTGACCATCGATGGCACCGAACTTTTAGCACGAGTTCTTCAGCACGAGACCGATCATCTCAATGGAATCGTTTTCATTGACCGGTTAGAGAAAAAGGATCGGAAATCTGCAATGAAAGAGATTCGCAATTCTGAATGGTTTGCCGCATCATCGGAGAACGGTGCTGCGCCGGTAGTGAAATTCTCGCCTCATTCGACTTTTGGATTAGGTAATTAACTGTGCAACTCTGTGTCGCATCGTCCTCACTTGTTTCCACACCCGTAATCGAAGCTCTTATCGAAGCGGGCCACACAATTGTTTCCATTATTACTAATCCTGATAAAGAGAAGGGGAGAGGGAAGAAAGTTGAGGCAAACGAACTTGCGCTGTGGGCGCAAGAACGAGGACTCTCGGTGGCAAAGCCGGCTGATGTTTCAGAACTTAATCGCCATCTCCTCGATGCCCAACCACAAATAGTTGTGACAGTGGCTTACGGTCGATTAATTCCGGTCGAACTTCTTCATGGACCACGGTTTGGTTGGATCAATCTTCACTTCTCAGTTTTGCCCGCATGGCGTGGTGCAGCCCCAGTTCAGTGGTCACTCTTAAATGGCGATAGAACTACCGGCTTTACCATTTTCAAATTGGATAAAGGTATGGATACCGGGCCGTATTACGTCCAAGAGGAAGTAATGATCGAACCAACGGACACCACCGAGACGCTATTAGAATCGCTCGGCGCACGTGGCGCCCGTGCAATAGTCGAACTTCTTTTGGTCATCGGCAAGACTCGAGCAACTCCGCAACCAACAACCGGGATCTCGTTGGCACCGAAGATTTCCAAGGATATGGCTCGTATTGTGTGGAGTGATCCAACAGAAATGATTCTGCGTAAATTCCGCGCTCTGGAAGTGCGACCTGGGACTTGGTCCACATTCCGCGGTGAACGAATCTCCCTCTTCGGCGCTCAAGAATATTTTGGGGAAAATACTCTCATTCAAGTGGGCGAAATTGCTGAAGTGAATTCTCAATTGCTAGTACGCACCTCCGATAGCGTTATCTCGATCTCTGAGGTAACACCGGCAGGCAAGAAGAGAATGTCGGGTTCTGATTTTGTCCGAGGTGCTCGATTAGCAGGTGGAGAGCTTTTTGAGTAAAGCACCAGCTCCTTTTCGCAAACCCAAGCCATCACCCGCCCGCGTTCTTGCATTCGAATGCATCACCGAAGTAAATCGCAATGGAGCTTACGCCAATATCTTGCTTCCCCAACTTTTGGAGAAAAGTGCATTAGAAGAACGCGATCGGGCATTCGCTACCGAACTTTCTTACGGAACACTTCGTATGCAAGGGCGTTATGACTGGGCGATCGCCCATCAATCCGATCGTCCGTTCGCCGAACTCGATAGCAAAGTTGTTGATCTCTTACGGATCGGGCTACACCAAATTTGGACAATGCGCGTCCCAGATCACGCTGCGGTTAGTGAAACCGTTGAACTGGCGAGGTTTGTCGCAGGGGAGTCCAAGGCAACCTTTGTGAACGCTATTTTGCGAAACATCATGCGAAACCCAGATGCGATCGAGAAATTCATCTCGGATGATTCACAACCAGAACTTGAACGGTTGGCCATCGAATTTTCTCATCCGACGTGGATCATTTCTGCTTTTTATGATCAGCTCAAAGACTGGGATCGAGTCCGTGATCTACTAGCGATCGATAATGTTCCGGTGGCGCCACATCTCGTAGCATGGCCAGGCAAGTCGACTGTCCAAGAGTTAGAAAGCTTCGGTGGCACTGCGCTTGCGCCCAGTCGCTTTGGAGTTCTCAGCGAACACTCGCCACTGTCATATCCACCCATCACTGAACGAAGAGCGGGTGTTCAGGATCTGGGTTCGCAGCTCCTTGCTCAATATTTCTATGACTTGTCGGAAAGCTTCCGAGAGCCAGATCAAAATTTTTCGTGGCTCGACCTCTGCGCTGGGCCAGGTGGTAAGTCAGCCCTCCTCTACAACATTCTGGAAAGTTCTCATCCTCACGATTCGTTCCTGGCTAATGAACCGACCGCTCATCGAGCCGATCTCGTTGCCCGTGTAGTACCGCGCGCGAAAATCCTCACCTTAGATGGTCGATATCCGGAACTCTTCAATAAGAGTTTTGATCGTATTTTGGTCGATGCACCGTGTACTGGTCTCGGGGCGCTCCGACGACGGCCAGAGGCACGTTGGCGGAAATCACTGACGGATCTCAAAGAATTGATCCCCCTTCAACGCGATTTGATTGATGGTGCCTATGAAATGCTCATCCCTGGTGGATTGCTTGCCTATGCCACCTGTTCGCCTCACATCGCTGAGACGGTGGGACAGGTCTTAGATGCACAATATCGCCACAAGGATCTGCAATTGGTCTCACTTTTCAATGGGATTGCACCTCAGAGTTATGAAGGCAAAATCCCTGGAACGCTCCAACTATGGACTGATAGAGATGGCACAGATTCGATGTTCATGGCGGTCTTTCAGAAGAGTGAGCGGTAAAATTTATCTATGGCTTCATCACGCGAGATTCGGCTCTGTCCCAGCATTCTCAATGCTGACCACAACCGATTAGCTGAAGAGATAGGTCGAGTAGCTCCGTACTCAGATCTTCTCCACTTGGATATCATGGATAATATTTTCGTCCCTAACCAGACGTTTTCGCTGGAAGAGTCGCGATCGATCATTTCTGATTCGCCTATTCCTCTGGATGCTCATTTAATGGTTGTCGATCCTGATATTCAAGGTCCGGCCTATGCTGATCTCGGTTGCACGAGTGTGACTTTTCACTTCGAAGCTTCCACCAACGTGGATCGGACCATCTCACTGATTCGCACCGCGGGCTCCCGAGTTGGACTGGCTATCAAACCCGGAACCCCTTATTCGGCCATCGAAAGGTATCTCTCGGATATCGACATGTTGCTGGTCATGACGGTCGAGCCTGGCTTTGGCGGGCAGTCATTTATGGCCGAGATGATGCCTAAGGTCGCTAGCGCACGAGGAGCGATCGATCTTTTAGCTGGAGTTAAACCTTGGTTACAGGTGGACGGTGGCATCTCGCCTGCAACAATCGCTATGGCCTCACTCAGCGGCGCGGACACATTTGTCGCTGGAAGTGCAGTCTTTAAAGCCACTGATGCGGGCGCGATCTTGCGTGAATTGCGCACCCTTGCCACTAATAGCAAGGCCTAGCCAGGTTGACTCACGGTAAAGTTCACTCATGAAGAGTTTCGAGGAGTTGTGGCTGGAGATTCAAAGCAAGGCAGCCGATCGCCCTGCTGGTTCGGGAACAGTCGCTGAACTCGATTCCGGAATACATTCCATTGGCAAAAAGATTGTTGAAGAGGCGGCTGAAGTATGGATGGCGGCAGAATTTCAGAGTGATGCTGAGTTAGCGGAGGAAATCAGTCAACTTCTTTATCATCTTCAAGTCTTAGCAACAGCAAAGGGCCTCTCGCTCGACGATATCTACAAATACCTCTAGGAGTAAATCGGTGACATTACGAATTGCAGTTCCGAATAAAGGTTCACTCTCCGAGAGTTCCGCACAGATGCTTCGTGAGGCTGGCTACCGCCAACGCACAGATGCTCGTGATCTAGTATTTATTGATAATGAGAATGACGTTGAGTTCTACTATCTGCGCCCACGGGATATCGCCATCTATGTAGGATCCGGCGAATTGGAGGCCGGTATCACCGGTCGCGATTTACTTCTCGATAGCGGCGCCCCAGCAAAAGAAATTTTGGCCCTCGATTTCGGTCGCAGTACATTCCGATTTGCAGCGCCAGCAGGGGAGAACTACTCACTTTCTACAATTGGTGGAAAGCGTATTGCCACTGCCTACCCTGGACTGCTGGAAAATTATCTTGCTGATAAGGCAATCAAGGCGAATGTCGTCCGCTTGGATGGGGCTGTGGAAAGTGCGATTCGATTAGGCGTAGCTGACCTCATTGCTGACGTAGTTTCCACTGGTGGAACTCTGCGCCAGGCAGGTTTGGCAACCTTTGGTGATCCCATTCTTGCAAGCGAATCGATCCTCATCGAAGGCTCACAAACTCCTCGTTCCGACGCGCTGGAGACTTTGATCCGACGATTGAATGGTGTCGTGATAGCACGTCAGTATGTCCTGGTTGATTACGATGTGAAAAGTTCAGATCTTGAACGCGCTTGCGCGTTAACTCCAGGAATCGAGTCGCCTACCATTTCACCATTGCAAAAAAGTGAGTGGTCAGCTGTACGCGCCATGGTAAAAAAGCGCGATATCAACACCATTATGGATCAGCTCTGGGCAATCGGTGCCCGCGGGATTTTGGTTACTGACATCCACGCCTGTCGCCTTTAAGCGATTCTGGTGATCTCGCTCTCTTCATATCCCATGAGCGTGAGAACGGTGCTGAGGTCTTTGACGTAGATAGCTATATCGGCGGCCTCGGCGACTGCTGGCTTTGCACAGAACGCGATTCCCACTCCCGCTGTCTCCAACATATCCAGATCATTGGCACCATCGCCGATGGCAACGGTGCGGTCTAGGGAAATACCTTCTCCAATTGCAAATTCTTTCAGCGCCTCTGCTTTACCGGCCCGAGTGATGATCGGACCCAGTAGATTGCCAGTGATCGCGCCGTCAATGATTTCTAGAGTGTTCGCACGAGCGAAATCCAACTGGAGCTCTTTCGCGAGGTCGTCGATGAGATTAGTAAAGCCACCTGAAACAACACCTACTTTTCGACCCATAGCGTGCAATGTGGAAATGAGAGTTTGCGCTCCCGGGGTGAGGCTGATTTCCGAGCGCACCTCTTCGATGATCGAGGCAGGCGCCCCGGCGAGAAGTGCAACGCGGCTACGAAGTGAGCTCTCAAAATCTAACTCTCCACGCATTGCTGCTTCAGTGATTGCCGCTACTTGATCGCCCACTCCAACCTTTATCGCCAATTGGTCAATAACTTCTTGCTCAATCAGAGTGGAGTCAACGTCGAGCATCACTAATTGGCTTTGATGGGTGGGTGAAGAGTTATGAAGGATTGATGTTGCTTCATGGTTACTGGCTGCTTGGGAAATCAATTTTTGTAACGAAACTTTTTCAGGCTCGCCTGCGAAGATCAAGCGATACTCGACTGATTTGAACATCTCTGATTCAACCATGCGAATATGAGAAATAGTTGCGCCTGCTTCGTGAAGAATCCCGGTGATATCGGCAAGGAGAGCTGGGCTCAGGTTCTGGGCGAGAGTGATTACCCGCCATGGATGAGAAATCAGATCGAGGCGAGGAATCTCAGAAAAATCGATTGCAAGATCCAATTCGTGAGAAGCAGCGAATTCCATCAAATCCACTTCGATAGCGGGAGCGTGATCGCGATTAAGGGATATGAGTGTCGTCTGAATCAAGCGTCCGCGAGTAACCAATTGATCGGAACTGAGGATTGAGATGCTAAACGGAGCGAGCGTACGCATAAGACCGGCGGTGATGCCGGGTTGATCTTCACCCGAGATCAATATCAGGCCCGTGTAATCGCTCTTCTGTGTCATGCGTAAAGTTTACCTTTCTTCGCTGCCTGGAAAGCCAAGATTTTTCACCTCGCACAGGTATCTTTCTCTCATGACCGCCGACGTTATCTCCGCACAGGATATTTCCGTCATCCGTGATGGTAAATCCATTCTGGGACCACTGACCTGGCAGGTAAAAGAGGGGGAGCGCTGGGTAGTGCTCGGTCCTAATGGTGCTGGGAAATCAACGCTCTTTCTTACATGCGCAACGCTTATTCATCCTTCTCGTGGTTCACTCTCTATTCTGGGTGAGAAACTGGGAGCCACCGATGTTTTCGAACTTCGGCCACGAATCGGCGTCACTCATGCTCAGCTCACAGCTGAGATACCGAGTGATGAGAGTGTCATTGATGTTGTTCTTACCTCTGCCTACGCAGTGATTGGTCGATGGAGCGAAGAGTACGACCTATGGGACGAATCTCGAGCACTCTCACTCCTCACCGCTTTAGGGGTTCGAGAACTAGGAGAGCGACGTTTTGGAACGTTGAGCGATGGTGAGAAGAAGCGAGTGCTGATTGCGCGATCTCTCATGGCGAATCCAGAACTTCTGCTTTTGGATGAACCTGCTGCGGGCTTGGATTTGGGTGGGCGCGAAGATCTCCTGCAGCGATTTTCCAAATTAGCCAGTGATCCTTCAGCACCCGCTTCAGTGATGGTCACCCACCATATTGAGGAGATTCCCGAAGGAACGACTCATGCTCTTTTGCTCTCTCACGGCGCAGCGATAGCGCAAGGTCCCATCGCATCAGTGATCACTTCGGAAAATTTGTCCCGAGCATATGGAATCGCCATCTCGGTAACTTCACAGGGCGAACGGTATTTTGCTCGAGCAGGGTAGCGGTTGGCTCTTTAATTCACTGACTCAAGAATGGCAAGAGCTGCTGGCCGATCTTCGCAAAAATATCGATGAGATCGAAAATCGAATCAATGGCGGCAATTTCCTCCCCAACCCCGAACGAATCTTCGCTGCAATCGATCGACCAATCAGTGAAAATCGTGTACTGATTCTTGGTCAAGACCCTTATCCCAATAGAAGTGATGCGATGGGCATTGCCTTCTCCGTGCCAAGTGGCACAGAAAAATTGCCGCCTACCTTGCGAAATATTTTCCGAGAACTTCACGATGATATTGGCGGCGAACTAAGAACCAATGGTGATCTCACTGATTGGCAGCGCCAAGGAGTAGTACTTCTTAACCAAACGCTTACGTTAGAGGAGGGGCTAAGCAATTCGCACAGGGATATCGGCTGGAATCTTGTGACCGGGCGAATCGTCGAACACCTCAATCAGCAAATTGATTGCGCGATCTTATGGGGCAAGCAGGCGCAGGAATGCGCACCGCTATTGGGCCAGACTGAAGTGATTGTTTCACCCCATCCAAGTCCACTCTCTTCGTATCGAGGATTCTTTGGTTCAAGGCCATTTTCCCGGGCGAATACGGTGCTGCAATCTTCTGGACACCAACCCATCAACTGGCTGGGCGCGATAGCGACTTAAATTAGCGAGACTTTCGATTAACCCATTTGTCGAGCACGCCGAAAGAGATCGCCACCGAATTTCCAATTAATAGTGCAAAGAGCGCCGTTCCGATTCCTAGCGTCCCGCCCAATCTCCAACCTATGACAAGCGCGACGACCTCGATAAGAAGTCTTATTCTTCCCACACGTATTCCGGTTAAATGATGTAGCGCCGTCATGAGGCCGTCCCTCGGTCCTGGTCCAAGACCGCAGGTGATGTAGAGCGCAGAACCAATACCCACAAGCGTCACTCCAACAAGAATGTAGCCAAGTCCGGCGAGAGGATGACCCTTCATCGTCGGGAAGGTCCACACTCCGACTTGAATCGCAGCAGAGATAATCACGATATTAGAGAGTGTTCCGAATCCGGGTTTAGTTTTGAGCGGCCACCACAGGATGAGGACCACGCCGCCAATGAGGAAAGTGCAAGCCCCGATGGAGAGCGGAAGATGTTTGGAGAGACCCTGTGCCAATACCGACCACGGTGCATTTCCTAATTTGGATTGAATCAGGAGGGAATCACCCAGACCAAAGATGAAGAGACCAGGGAAGAGGATGGCGATTCGTTGCAGTGAAAGCGCCCAAGGATGTGGGGCGCGCCATGGCACCTGTGGGACCGTCTTAGAGGGGGCCAATAGCTGTAGGAAATTTTTCGCCATATGTGAGAGTCTATCGACATGATTATCGGCCTGGGCACAGTCGTGAACGTTTCTACGATAACCATTGGAGCCACTTTGGGCGTCGTGATGGGTTCTCGCTTCAATGAACGAGTCCGAACGCTGATCACCAATCTTCTCGGCATGGTCACACTTCTGGCCGCAGCAGATGCTCTTCGCGTTCTTTGGAACCCCAATTACTCAGCCGCACTTCCGAAAGGTTGGGGGCTGCTTGTTCTTCTGGGATCGCTACTTATCGGAGTGCTTGTGGGAATTTTCCTCGGCATTGAAGAAATTTTGGACCGGATCGGAGCAACACTCAAAGCACGTTTCTCTCGAAATTCTGACTCACCGTTCATCGAGGGCTTCGTCTCGGCATCGCTGCTCTTTGTGATTGGTCCTATGGCAATCATGGGAGCAATCTCCGATGGAATGGGCACGGGAAATCAACAACTTATTCTTAAAAGTATTCTCGACGGAATCACTTCGATAGCTTTTGCCGCATCTCTCGGGTGGGGCGTGGCTTTCTCTGCCATACCGGTCGGCATCTACCAAGGTCTCTGGACGCTCGCGGGGCTCTTTTTGGGTGCAGTCCTGCCCACATACCAAGTCCAAGCAATGACGGTTACTGGTGGAATCTTGTTGCTCTGCATTTCACTGCGGCTACTCGATCTCAAGCAACTACCCGTTGGAGACATACTTCCGGCGCTCTTTTTAGCGCCGGCTTTAGCAGCAGCAGCACATCAATTTATCTAAAATATTTTAGAAAGTTGATGCATCAATCACGAAGCGATATTTCACATCACTGGCGATCGTTCGTTCATATGCCTGATTGATGTAATCAGCTTTAATGACCTCAACATCGGAGAGGATATTGTGCTCGCCACAGAAGTTGAGCATCTCCTGAAGTTCAGGAACTCCACCAATCATGGATCCGGCCAGTGATCGTCGTGCGCCGAGCAGCGTGCCTGCCTGGATTGGGTAAGGCTTACCGGAGAGTCCAATCATCACTAATGTGCCATCAAGCTTGAGCGATTGAAGATAGGGGTCGAGATCGATCTCGGCTGCGACAGTGTTGAGGATGAGATCGAATTGACCGCGTAGCGCTTTATTCCAGTCAGAATTCTTTGTTGAGACGAAATGATCAGCTCCCATAGCTTTCGCATCGGCTTCTTTGCTCGGAGTATGGCTAAAGACGGTTACGTCGGCGCCCATAGCGTGTGCAAATTTCACACCCATATGACCGAGTCCGCCAAGACCAATAACGCCGACCTTCTTACCGGCTCCGGCTTTCCAATGGCGCAACGGTGAATAGAGCGTGATTCCTGCGCAGAGCAATGGCGCAACTCCGGAGAGATCCAAATTGCTGGGAATGGATACCGCATAGTCTTGCTTCACGACAAAGCCATTGGAATATCCACCATAAGTTGGCGTCACACCATCTCGTTCGAAGCCGTTGTATGTTCCGGTCATTCCTTCCACACAATAATTGCCGAGACCGCGGGTACAAGAATCGCATTTTCCGCAGGAGTCAACGTAGACGCCCACTCCAATGAGGTCGCCTACTTTGAACTTCGTAACACCAGTACCAACTGCGGTTACAACGCCAGCGATTTCATGGCCGGGTACCATAGGGAAATTTGCTGGACCCCACTCTTCCCGGGCTTGATGAATATCCGAGTGGCAGATGCCAGCATATTTAATTTCGAGGGCAACATCATCGGCCGCGAGTTCTCGACGATCGAACTCGTAGGGGAGTAGGTCAGCCTTGGCGGCTAGAGCAGCGTAACCACGTACTTTCATGATGTGCCTTTCGATAGTTGTGCGGTTGGTCAATCAACAATCTGGAAATCTACTGCAATCAAGAAATTTTAGAAGAAGGGAAGTGGATCATCCGAGCCACTACGGCTCAGACGCGAGGTGACGTTGCGCATATGGTGGCGTCGGCAGAGAACCTCATAGGCAACGGCATCAGCAGAGGCTACATCTCCAACGACTACCTGCTCGCCTTCGGTAACCATGACGCCATTAACGGTACGAGCGTTGTGGGTGGCGCGTTCCCCACACCAGCAGAGCGCTTCAACCTGGAGAGTTTGAACACGATCGGCCAATTCGACCAAGCGGGCGGAGCCCGGGAATAACTTCGTGCGAAAATCGGCCAGGATTCCAAAGGCGAAGACATCGATCGAAAGGCCATCGACGATTCGAGCGAGCTGTTCAATTTGACCCGCTTGATAGAACTGAGCCTCATCGCAGATGATGAAATCGATCCGTTGGCCCATCGACATCTTCTCAACTACATATTTATGGAGGTCTAATTCCGGATCTACCTCGATCGCTTCACTTTGAAGGCCCAACCGGCTAGATATCAGTCCGCGGCCAGCGCGATCTTGGTTGGTGAAGATAAGGCCACTTCGGCCACGACTTTTGTGGTTGTGAGCAGTTTGAAGAGCCAGCGTCGACTTACCGCTATCCATCGTTCCGCAGTAGTAGATCAATTCAGCCACGGAGGTATCTTGCCATGAATCGAATGAAAAACTTCGAAGTGTCCGAGAAGGGAGTTGAACCCTCAAGCCCTTTCGGGCACTAGCACCTCAAGCTAGCGCGTCTGCCAATTCCGCCACCCGGACGGGTGAGTGGCGAGGATAGCAAGGAAAGGGGGGTCAGGGCAAAGTGCCGCCAGGATCAGCCGTGGAGCGTCTTCTCATGTAAAGATACTCACATGACTAGTGACGCATCCCTCATTGATATCGCTGCCCTCGAAGCAGAGACAATCACACTGTGCCAAGAATTAATTCGCATTCCCAGTGTGAATTATGGCGATGATAAGGGCGATGAAAAGGCAGTAGCCGAATATGTGGCTACGAAACTGGCTGAAGTCGGAATAGCTAGCGAACTGATCGAGACTGCACCTAATCGTGTGAATGTGGTCGCAAAGATTGCGGGGCGCGATCAGAACCGTCCTGGCTTAGTTCTCCATGGCCATATCGATGTCGTTCCTGCTAATCCGGATGATTGGAGCGTCGACCCATTCGGCGGCGAAATTAAGGATGGATTTATTTGGGGACGTGGCGCTGTTGATATGAAAGATATGGATGCCATGATTCTGGCAACTGTCCGCGCCTGGGCTCGTGTGGGCTACCAACCACCTCGCAATATTCTCTTAGTTTTCTTCGCTGATGAAGAAGCAGGAAGCGTTCATGGCTCTCGCTGGCTAGTAAAGAATCGTCCGGAACTTTTCGATGGCTACACCGAGGCGATCTCGGAAGTGGGCGGATTCTCCGTCACCATTACCGGCGGACACCGTCTCTATCTCGTAGAGGGTGCTCAAAAGGGTATCCAGTGGATGGAGCTCAAAGCGCAGGGTTCGGCTGGACATGGATCATTTATCAATCCTGATAATGCAGTTACCAAATTGACCAAAGCAGTTGCTCGAATTGGTCAATATGAATGGCCACAACGTGAGACCAAAACTGGTGGGAAATTCTGGAAAAAAATCGCTGAATTAACAGGCGAGAAGTACGACCCGTCGAATGTGCGGCCTCTTCTTCGCCATATCGGTGGAGCGGCTCGCATGCTCGGTGCCACTATTCAAAATACAGCAAATCCGACCATGCTCAACGCTGGCTACAAAGCGAATGTGATTCCTCAAAGTGCAACCGCTGTCATCGATGGGCGATTCCTTCCCGCTTTTGAAGATGAACTCGTTGAGACCATCAAGGAACTAGTCGGACCCGATATTGAAATCTCGCTCTTGGTTCGCGATAAAGCCTTAGAAGTGGATTTCGAGGGACCGTTGGTTGATGCAATGTGTGCTGCCATTAAAGCTTTTGATCCAGAAGGAATCCCCGTCCCATATGTAATGAGTGGCGGAACAGATAACAAGGCGCTCTCTGACCTTGGCATCGTCGGGTTTGGTTTTAGTCCAGTTCGACTTCCTGAAGATCTCGATTTCTTCGCGCTCTTCCATGGTGTGGATGAACGCATTCCCGTAGAAGGATTGAAATTCGGCGTAAAGGTCTTGAATAACTTCCTACAGAATTGCTAACTAACTAATTGATCGTCAGCGAAATTACTCCTCTGCGGATACTTCATTCAGCGCGTCCCGGACTTGATCGGGAAGGGTGATCTCCTCGACAGTGAGAGCTCCGCGTAATTGCGCGGCTGTTCGCGCACCAATAATTGCACTGGAAACACCTACGCCATCTCGAACCCAGGAGAGCGCGACTTCAATAGGCGAATAGCCCAAACCTTCGCCAGCGACGCAGAGCGCATCGACAATCCGCGCAGACCGAGCATCCAAATAAGGTGCAATCTGGCCGGCAAAGTGAGGTGCAGCAGCACGAGAGTCAGAAGGAATTCCCGAACGGTATTTGCCAGTGAGCACGCCTCGAGCAAGTGGCGCCCAAGCGAGGAACCCAATCGCCATCTCTTCGCACGCAGGAAAGACTTCTGACTCAGCGCCGCGATTGAGAAGCGAATATTCATTTTGAATTGAGATGATCGGCGCTTTCCCGAAAAGTGGATTCTGCAACGTTGCTGCTCGAGCTAATTGCCAACCGACAAAATTCGACACTCCCACATAACGTGCGCGACCTGAAGAGACTGCAAAATCGAGGGCGCCAAGCGTCTCTTCGAGTGGAACGCTCTCATCCCAGCGATGTATTTGCCACAAATCAATATGGTCAACACCCAATCGGGCGATCGAACCATCTAAGTCAGCAAGGAGGGCTGCCCGAGAATTAGAAACAGATCGACCTCCAGCAGTTGCGGAGATTCCGGCTTTGGTAGCCAGAACGATCTCATCTCGATTAATTAAAGTGCCGATCAGGCCACCCAGCACGCGTTCGCTATCGCCATCACCGTAGATCGCGGCGGTATCGACGAGAGTCCCGCCTGCATCAACGAATGTCTTTAGTTGGTCGGCTGCTTCGATCTCATCGGTATCTCGACCCCAGGTCATTGTTCCCAGCCCAAGCCGAGAGACCTGTAATCCGCTTCGTCCGAGGGGGCGCTTTTCCATGGCTATGAACCTATCAACTACCGAGAAGAATGATCGGCATTTACTCAGTAACCTTCTCCCATGGCTTCGGAGACTCTGATTTACCTGGTTCGGCATGGCCATTCCACGGCAAATGCACGTGGCATCCTTGCCGGGCGAGATAACTCGGTAGCGCTCTCAGAACGTGGCCGAGAAGAGGCGCAGGCCCTTGCCGTTCGGCTCCAAGAGCATCAATGGGATCACATAATTTCCAGCCCCGTTAGCCGCTGTATAGAAACGGTTGCGCCAATCCGGAAGAGTTCTGGAAAACAGAAAATTGCATCCAGTTTCTCCAAAGATGCGGCTTTTATTGAAATGGATTACGGCCAATGGAGTGGAAAACGGCTCGCTCTATTGAGTAAAAAGAGTCAGTGGGGGCAGATTCAACAGCGTCCCAGTTCCTTTACGTTTCCGGATGGCGAAAGTTTCTTAGCTGCCTCTCATCGGGTCTCCGAACGACTTCTTGAACTATCGACCGTGGGCGGCAAAATTGTCGTATGTAGCCATGGCGACATTATTAAGTTAGCGGTAGCGAGCGTTCTTGGCTCCCATATAGATCATTTCCAACGGATCGCTATCTCACCTGCTTCAATTACCGCCGTCTCATTTCGTGATGGTAATCCGCAGATCCTTTTCGTCAATGAAACTTCTCATCTCCGAGCAGATATTGCCCGTGGCCAATCTTCGCGTGCACTGGGCGGTGGCGCTTAAATGAGCCGCATTGTCTATAACCACGAATCTGTGGAACGTTTCATTCCCGGGACGATTGGCTTGCCGGGGGAGCGGCAATTCTTCATTCAAGTCTCATCTCTCGACGGGGTTCACGCAGTTGCACTCGAGAAGGGTCAAGTCGCCGCACTCTCGCAACGCTCGAGAGAATTGATCCGCGAATTGCGTCGCTCTGGACTTGCTTCACTCGACGAACTGTCGCTGCCGTCAGTGCGCGATAACGGACCGCTCGATTTTCCTCTGAGTGAAGAGTTTCGGGTAGGCGTTATGGGCATTACCTGGGAATCCGATATTCAGCGGGCCATTATTGAGATTCAAGAGATCGGTGATGAGACGATCTTGGATCTGCTCTCCGACGAAGAGAGTGCCCAAATAGAAGATGCCCCGTCGCTCATTCGTGTGAAATTGCGGCTCTATCAATTGCGTGGCTTCTGCGATCGCGCAGATGCACTCATTGCCTCCGGACGACAACCCTGCCCATTTTGTGGCCTTCCTATTGATGTCGAAGGACATCTCTGCCCGCGCGCTAATGGCTATCGACGTTAAGGCTTCGCTAGAGTTACTTCGCACTTCTGATCTGAAGATCGAAGGTCGGTTGGTCGATGCCTCCAATGCTTCGCTGCTCTGCACTCTAGATGACGAGCAAAAAGCAATTTACAAACCAGTCGCAGGGGAGCGCCCACTCTGGGATTTCCCCGACGGCAACCTTGCCTCTCGTGAAGTCGCGGCGTTTGAGATGAGCAATCTTGCGGGTTTTGATTTAATCCCACCGACAATTCTTCGAGATGGTCCCTTCGGACCTGGGGCCGTTCAGCTCTGGATTGACGTCGATGAAGGCGCTGATCTCGTCGCTTTCGCACAAAGCGGTGATTCCCAACTTCGTTCCATGGCGCTGATGGACGCGATTCTCAATAATACTGATCGCAAATTTGGGCACTTACTTCTCACTGCATCCGGTCGGCTTTATGGCTGCGACCATGGTGTGACGCTCCATAGTGAGGACAAATTGCGAACTGTTCTCTGGCAATGGAGCGGTCAACCTCTTCTGCTGGAAGAGATTCAGATCTTGACGGCACTACAGGGATCTCTTGATAATGCCCATCTCAACCAATGGATAACAGAGGAAGAGATCGCGGCCGTACATCACCGTATTTCTCGCTTACTGGAAAGTTCTCGAATGCCAGAGCCGAACGATGACTGGCCAGCTGTTCCTTGGCCCCCATACTAAAATTCCCGCTATTCTCCTGCCATGAAGAGTTGGCCAGAACTTTACCTACCCGATACTGGTGACATTACTTTTCCGCCGTTACAGTTGAATGCAAGTCGCGGGGTAGGAAGTTACGACGACTTCGATACTGTTCATCTTTACGTCTGCGGAATTACTCCTTACGATGCCACTCATCTGGGTCACGCGGCTACTTACCTCACTTTCGACATGGTTAGTCGCTATCTCATCGCGTCGGGCAAGAAAGTTCGCTTCGTAGAAAATATCACCGATATCGATGACCCGTTGCTGGAACGAGCAACTCGAGACAACGTGCGCTGGGAAGATCTGGCCGATAATCAAATTGATCTCTTTCGCGCAGATATGACAGCGCTACATATTCTTCCGCCAGAGTCTTACGTGGCAGTGACCGAAGTGATGCCACTTGTGGAGCGCGCCATCACTCAATTGAAAGATCGTGGATTTACTTACCAACTCGAAGGTGATACCTATTTCGATATTTCATCCTTTCTCTCAGATTTACCGATACCAGCACAAAATGCACTCTCGATTTTTGCCGAACGCGGGGGAGATCCAAACCGTTCTGGCAAGAAGAGCCCATTCGATCCAATTCTCTGGCTGGCTAAACGTCCTGGTGAACCGTCCTGGCCAAGTGCGCATGGCGAGGGACGACCTGGCTGGCATATTGAATGCTCGGTTATCGCTCTGCGATACCTGTTGGGTGAAGATTTCTTATCCACTAACCGGACCAGCAAAGCACTTATCGAAATCCAAGGTGGCGGTAGCGACCTGGTTTTCCCCCATCACTTCATGAGTGGGGCGCAAGCAGAAGCACTCACTGGTATCCCATTCTCCCGTTCTTATATTCACGCTGGCATGGTCGGTCTCGATGGTCAGAAGATGAGCAAGTCGCTCGGCAATCTCGTATTCGTCTCCAAGCTGCTCGCATCAGGCCGCGATGCGATGGCCATCAGATATGCCCTCCTTCTCAATCACTACGCATCCGATCGGATGTGGAGTGATGAGATATTGCAGCGGGCCGATAATGAGATCACGGTGATTCGAAGCGCACTCTCTCGAGAAGATCTTCCGGATGTCTCAGATCTCATTGATGCAATGAATAGCGCTTTAGCAAGTGATCTAGATTCACCTCGAGCACTTTCACTTCTCCACAATTGGGCAAGATCGCTTGCCGACCCAGATGGATATCAATCGCTCCCTGGTTCAGGCGGCCGATTGGCCCGCTATCTCGATGCCGTTCTCGGTCTTGCCCTCTAACGCCAAGCTGCCTAATCCTTCGCTCACTACGGTAACCTTGGCCAAATGAGTCCAACTACTTCCGCTAGCGTGCTTCGCCAAACGCTGGCCGAGAGAGTTGTAGTAGCCGACGGCGCTATGGGCACGATGCTGCAGAGCCATAATCCGACCCTCGAAGATTTTCAAAACTATGAAGGTTGTAACGAAGTTCTCAATGTCACCCGTCCGGACATAGTTGCTTCCGTGCATCGCCAATACCTCGAAGCAGGGGTTGATGCCATTGAGACAAATACCTTTGGCGCTAACTGGGCCAACTTGGCGGAATACAACATTGAATCTCGAATTCATGAATTGGCGCTGGCGGGAGCTCAGATTGCCCGAGATGTTGCGGATGAATTTAGCACCCCTGATAAACCGCGCTTCGTTCTTGGATCCCTTGGACCCGGCACGAAATTGCCGACGCTAGGGCATACCGAATATCAGATTCTTAAAGATTCCTATCTCACGGCTTCGCTCGGATTGATCGAAGGGGGAGTCGACGCACTACTTGTCGAGACCACTCAAGATCTATTGCAAGCTAAAGCCGCCATTAATGGTGCCCGAGCCGCAATTGATCAATCCAAGCGTGACATTGTGTTGATTGCGCAAGTTACGGTCGAAACCACCGGAACAATGTTGCTGGGATCAGAGATCGGGGCGGCGCTAAATGCACTCGAGCCTCTCAATATCGACCTTATTGGATTGAACTGTGCGACCGGTCCTGCGGAGATGAGCGAACATCTTCGCACGTTAAGTAAGAGTTCCACTGCTGGGATTTCCGTCATGCCGAATGCCGGCCTACCGATTCTCGGTAAGGATGGCGCCGAATATCCGCTCTCACCCGAAGAGTTAGCAACATTCCTCTCTGAATTCGTCGATAACTACGGCGTCACCTTGGTGGGCGGGTGCTGCGGAACCACGCCCGCCCATTTGGCCGCAGTGGTTGAGAAGATCGCTGCTCGCCCGCATAAGGAACGCACCGTCACTCCGGAAGTGGGTGCGTCTTCGCTCTATCAGTACGTTCCATTCCGACAAGACCTTACCTACCTCTCGATCGGGGAGCGAACGAACGCCAACGGCTCTCGTGCTTTCCGCGATGCACTGTTGAATGAAGATTGGCAAAGCTGCGTAGAGATTGCGCGCGACCAAATTCGCGACGGCGCCCATATGCTCGATCTTTCGGTTGACTACGTCGGGCGCGATGGCGTGAAAGATATGGCCGAACTTGCCTCCCGCTTTGCGACTGCCTCAACCCTCCCAATTGTTCTCGATTCCACCGAGCCTGCGGTTTTGAAAGCTGGACTTGAACATCTCGGCGGTCGAAGTGTGATCAATTCCGTGAACTATGAAGATGGCGATGGTCCGACAAGTCGCTTTGCCCGAATTATGCCCCTGGTGCAAGAGCATGGTGCTGCAGTTGTCGCTCTCACCATCGACGAAGAGGGACAGGCCCGCACAGCGGAATGGAAATTAAAGGTTGCCCGACGATTGATTCACGATCTGGTCGACAACTGGGGAATGAAGGTAGGAGATATCTTGATCGATACTCTCACTTTCCCGATCGCTACGGGCCAGGAAGAAACCCGCAAAGATGCGATTGAAACTATCGCTGCGATTAAGCAATTAAAGTCTGAGTTTCCTGGAGTGCAGACGACGCTTGGGGTCAGTAACGTCTCATTTGGTCTTAACCCTGCGGCTCGTATCGTTCTCAACTCGGTCTTCCTCGCCGAAGCTGTCGCAGCGGGCTTAGATTCTGCGATCGTCCACCCATCAAAAATCACGCCCATGGCTCGAATCGATGACGAACAACGATCGGTTGCCCTTGACTTGGTTTACGACCGACGCCAATTCGACGAAGTTGGGAATTGCACATATGACCCGCTCTCCAAATTCTTAGAATTATTCGACGGTGTTTCTACGACCTCTACAAAGCAGACCCGCGCTGCTGAACTTGCCGCCCTGCCCCTCGAGGAGCGTTTAGCCCGACGAATTATCGATGGCGAAAAAGTTGGCCTGCAAGATGATTTGATGGCAGCTATGTCAGCCGGAATTTCTCCGCTTGCAATCATTAATGATCATCTTCTCTCTGGCATGAAAGTCGTCGGTGAACTTTTCGGCAAGGGCGAGATGCAACTTCCCTTCGTCCTGCAATCGGCGGAGGTAATGAAGAGCGCGGTCGCGATTCTAGAACCCCACATGGAGAAGGCGGACTCTGAAGGCAAGGGAAAGATTCTGCTTGCAACTGTCAAGGGTGATGTTCACGATATCGGCAAGAACCTGGTCGATATTATTTTAAGCAATAACGGTTATAGCACCGTTAATATCGGCATCAAACAAACTGTCAATCAGATCATTGATGCGGCAGAAAGTAATGACGTTGATGTGATCGGTATGAGCGGACTTCTCGTAAAATCAACGGTCGTCATGCGTGAGAATTTGCAAGAGTTGGTCAGCAGAGATTTGGCCGAGAAATGGCCGATCATTTTGGGCGGGGCAGCGCTGACGCGCACCTTCGTCGAACAAGATTTAGCCGATGAATTCCCGGGCACAGTTCGATATGCACGAGATGCTTTTGAGGGTTTGCGCTTAATGGACACCATGATGGCAATCAAGAAGGATGTGCCAGGTGCAGAACTGCCCGCACTCAAAGAGCGTCGCACACCCAATACTCGATTACTGCGAGAGCCAAATCTTGATACGACTCGTTCTGATGTAAGCGCAGTCAACCAACTTCCTAAT
>CAIQXR010000026.1 GCA_903875815.1 uncultured Actinomycetes bacterium | reverse complement strand
GTAACTCAGCTGTTGCGTGCGATACCGCCGCTGGAACTCTCAAGACCGAAACTACCACCGTCTACGGTGGCTACCAGAGCAACTACTACTGGACATCGACAGATTCCGCGGCTAACGCTTACATCTGGTCATTTACTGCCGCCGACATTCGTCTTTACGGGAAACAAGCTGCGTACTTCACTGTTCGTCCGATCCGCGCAGTTTCTGGATTCTCAGCCCCCAGCTTCACACTCTCTGCGCGAAGTGAAATTCGAACAGTTAACACTTCAGCAACTGGCTTCACTATTAATTCCGAAGGTCAGCCAATAACTGGATTCTCTATCTCTCCTACCCCACCAACCGGAATGAGTTTTAACACCACAACCGGCGCACTCTCCGGTACGCCGACAGTCACCATCCCCACTACCGTATTCACCATCACTGGAACAAATACCTACGGAAGCACTAGCGAAACATTCACCTTTGAAGTCAACTCATGCGCACTAGGCGGCCTCTGCCAAGTGGGTGATACGGCGCCCGATGGCGGCATCGTGTTCTATGCAAATCCATATGGATTCGCTGAGCCAGGAGCGCTGTGTGGTTCACATTGCCAATATCTAGAAGCGGCACCTGCAGACATTTTTAACGGCACTTGGTCGAGCGACACGAGTAATACATCTGGCGCAACGGGCACTTCAATTGGAAGTGGTTTTGCCAACACAACCACGATGATCACCGCGGCGGGCTCCTATCTGGGTGATACATCGCAGGCTGGTTACCAGGCCCGTCATTATGGAGGCCCTAACAACAATGAAGCGGGCCAGTGGTTCCTTCCTTCCAGTGGTGAAATGACAGAACTGGTAAATAATCGAACATACGTAGGTGGCTTCACCAGTATCTTCTACTGGACCTCGACCGAAACAGGGCCAACGATGGCTATTTTTCAGCAATTTATTGCTGGTACCGCTCAGGCAAGCGATGCAAAATATGACGGCCAAGAAGGTGTTCGACCTGTACGAGCATTCGCATCGACAACACCATGCGCTACCGGCGGGCTCTGCTCACTCGGCGCCACCGGCCCCGGTGGTGGAACTGTTTATTATGTGAGCTCAATTGGCTTTAACTGCGGACCGACAAATGCCGCTACCTGCCACTACCTTGAAGTGGCCCCCAGCACGTGGGCCGGAGGCGTGGATCCGGTTAAGCCATTAGTAGGTGGCCCTCAAAATGATGCTGTTGCAACACCAAATCTCACCTCATACGCCGACGTTACTGCGCTTCTCACTGGTGAATCTGTGGGTTATGGATATAAGAACACCGTGCAATATGCGGCCTATGCCAACGACAACACCATCGGTGCCGGCCGCGTACAAAGTTACCAGGGTGGATCAAAGACCGATTGGTATGTACCGGACTTGGCTGAGTTGAATCTATTGTGTCAATGGTCAGGTGGAATAACTCAGAGTCTCACTACCGTCTGCTCGAGTCCTACGACCAACCTCGCTAATTTGGCGAATAATTTCTACTGGTCATCTTCGCAATGGTCTAACGGCTCTTCATATGGTGCTTATATTCAAAACCCTCAAACCGGTGGATCTCAAGTCGATCAAGTTCACGACACAGTCTCATGCAAGCTTCGACCGATCCGCGCTTTTTAATAATTGACTTTAATTGCGCCGCCGCACTGCACCTTTTTATTTATAGGTCTACACTCAAAATATGACCGAGCAACAGAAATTCAGTCTCACTCAAGACTTTGGGAAGTTTGAACTTCGAGCCTACGATCCTTGCGTTATTGCCCAGATATCTATGCCCACCGACTATCAATCAGCCACAGGTGGTGCGTTTCGATACCTCTTCAATTACATATCCAAGGGGAATTCCACATCTACTCCTATTGCAATGACTGCCCCGGTAATTGCCGCAACCAACGGTAATCTCGACTCGGATGAATGGAAGATTTCATTTGTTATGCCCGCGGGATCTACAAAATCAGATTTGCCGATTCCTCAAGATTCCAAAGTTGTATTGCATGAAGTGCCCAAAGAAGATTGTGTCACTTTGAGTTTTAGGGGCCGGGCCACCGCCGAACTCTGTGCGAAGAAGGAGCGGGAACTTCGAGCGCTAGCCAAGGAAGCTCATATCGAACTCTCTGCCGAAACCCGCATCTGTCGATTTGATCCGCCATTTAAGCCGGGCTTCATGATGTACAACGAGATAGTTATTCCAGTCGTTTAATTACAAAATCAAATAGTTATCTATCGATACCTACTGGGATTCGTATCGCTCATTCTCTTTATCTTCGTGCTCTTCTATCTCCGCAAAAGCCGGAAGGTGAGAATAAATGATCAGCTTCTTGCTAAGTGCGCTTGAAGGGGCTCGAACCCCTAACCTTCTGATCCGTGTGTGAAAACTCTTACTTCTTCTTAACCACAACCTCAACGTAGCGAGAGGTAGGGAGGTTTAACTTCGCTCGGCCAGCACCTGAGTAAGCGATTGATGCGCTGATGCCGGAGTTATTAATGATCTTGGCAATTTCGGCGGCGCGGCGTTCCGATAGGGCGCCATCTGTGGATTCTGTGCCAAGTGTTGGCTGGGCATATCCCGCTACTCTGACCGAAATATCTGATCCCAGTTTGGCAATCTCAGTGGCAAACTTTTGAATCTTGGCAATCGCCGATGAACCGACTTTGTGGGATGCCATTGCGAAATAGATATCAATTTTTTTCGACAAAGCTTCTGGACTAGATGGAGTTACGGGTAGGCCTACGGATGTAGGTGTGTCTGCAGGCACTGACTTCGAAATTCCAGCCGTGGTCGATTCAACTGAATTAGCAGGTTCGGCCGGAGCTGTAACAACTAGTGCATCAGGATTCTCTCAGTAATTTGATCAAAAAAGTGCCAGCGGCACAGAATAGGGAACTCTTAAGCATATCGTTTACGGCATTTTTTGAATATAACCCTTAGGACAGCTCGGATTTACTCCATATGCGATCCGCGTTCCTTTCCCGGGTTTTCTGCAGGAAATATATTGAACTCTTTGCTTAGTTTGGGCGGCAATAATTTTAGGGGACGCCTTGACTGTTATTGGATCAAGTTTCAATACGGGCACTGCCCCATTAAATATCAATATTGAAATATTCGCATCACTCGTCTTGGCCACAGTAAAAGTCAACGTGGTCGGTGTTTGAGTCCAGCTCCCCTGCAAAATATTTATCCCATTCGCCTGAATATTTCGCACCTTTTCAATAAAACTTCCAAGGACTGTCACCAGCGTTGAACTATCCGTGGAAGTTTCACTTGGGTTGAAAGATTTTATTACGGATTGCTGAACCGGATCGGGTACTGGACTTGGGGTTACTGGCGGTGAGTCATTATTCGGTGGAGTTGATCCTTGTGAGATGTGGAATGCGAAAAACGCTGACCCAGTCGAGCTTACTTCATCTGTGACAAGTACACCTATTGTGTAATCACCTATGGCTGTAGGTGTTCCGCTAATGGCACCAGTAAGTGGGTCTAAAGTTAGACCAGCGGGCAATGAGCCACTTGTTATTGCAATCGATCCAGGTTGCCAATCACTTGTGTAAGTAATTGTGTCAACAAAATTGGTCCCAGTTGAACCAGTTGACGAAGTTCCATTCGATAATAAAATATTAGTTAGCGAAGCAGGAGTACTACACCCTGTATTCGTTTTCCCATACAAGCCTAAGTCGTTTAATTGCGAAGGGCTGAGTCCAGTTCCACAATATTCGTAAGTAGTCAGTGCACTACTTCCCTGTAAAATTTCATAATCGATATAAGCACCACGAAATATAAGTCCGGTTCCAAGGTGAAGTTTGGTTAAAGATGGAATATCCCTGAACGCGTACATTTCTATATATGTCACACTGTCGGGAATATACAAACTTTCAAGTTCCGTCAATCCTGCAAATGCCCATCGCCCAATACTTGTTACATTGCGACCTATCGATACATATTTTAATTTCGGCGTATCATCTCGGCCTTTAGCTACGAGTTTATCGTTGTTCAGGTATTGATTGAATAAATGTAATAAGTGATTATCTTC
>CAIQXR010000025.1 GCA_903875815.1 uncultured Actinomycetes bacterium | reverse complement strand
GTGGGTGGCCCCGAAAGTGTGGGCGATCGCTTCGTTCAACCCATCATCATGACCAATGTCGATGAAAAATCTTCTGCCATGACGGAAGAGACATTTGGGCCCACTTTGGCAATCAACCGAGTGGCTGATATCAATGAAGCGATCGCCCGCGCGAATGCTTCGCGTTATGGCCTAGGCGCATCAGTCTGGTCTCGTCGCAAGGGCAATCAGATCGCATCGCAATTGCAATGCGGCATGGTCTCGGTTAACTCAGTGATCGCTTTTGCCGCGGTCGCGTCAGTCCCATTCGGTGGCGTGAAAGACAGCGGTAATGGCCGCATTCACGGACCAGAAGGATTAATGGAATTTACTTATCCTCGTACTGTTGTCAGCGAAGGTTTCAGAATTCCGATCGCTTTCACAACTTTTAAGCGGACTTCCTTCGTTGATAAATTCATTCGTAAAGCGATCGAGATCCTTCACTAATAACGAGGCGCATTTCGAGTGCGTTCGGTGCGAGGGGCGCGATTGTTCTTCTTTGCCCAGCACGCGTTATGCCAATGGCGTCGGCCTTCCACATCGTGTTCTAGCCATGCCACCGTATGGGGAGTTGCGGTAGGAATCATTTGATCACAGCCTGGGCAGCGATATGGCTTTGTGGAAGTTGAGCCACTGATTTTTCGGACGATGTAATCACCATCAGGATGTTCTTCGCGCGAGTCGACACTCATTCCCATGCCCAGGGGGCGATCCTCATTCGAGTTTTCGCCACCA
Organism: uncultured Actinomycetes bacterium; assembly: GCA_903875815.1. The sequence continues at coordinate 2,612 of CAIQXR010000025.1, read as the reverse complement.
CGCGTACGACGCTTTGGGTGATTTCTCCGTGGACTCACAGGGTTATTCTCCCCTAACTTTCACAGGAGCGCTGACTAGGGCAAGATATGTCTCATGCAGATGCCCGTAACTTCGACGATTGCGATCGATGTCCAGGGCCTCACCAAGAGCTACCCCGATAAGAGCGCGCCTGGCGGTGTGAAGCAGGCGGTCGATGGCGTCGACCTCCAAGTTCGGACGGGTGAGATCTTTGCCCTACTTGGCCCCAATGGCGCCGGCAAGAGCACAACAATTGAGATCCTCGAAGGCTTTCGCAGCCGCAGTACCGGCACGGTCAGCGTCTTGGGATTTGATCCCGCGACTAAAGGCATCGCAGAGCGTCATTGGCGCAATCAGATTGGCATAGTCCTGCAAGCAGCGAGTGATGCCGGTGACCTCACGGTTCGCGAATGTCTCCATCACTTTGCCCATTACTACACCAATGCCAAAGATCCAGAGTCAGTGATCGATGCCGTGGGATTACGCGAAAAGGTAGATTCCAAGATTGGCGCGCTCTCGGGCGGACAACGCCGACGACTCGATGTGGGCTTAGGAATTATTGGCTCGCCCTCAATTCTCTTTCTCGATGAACCCACGACTGGATTTGATCCCGAGGCGCGCCGCGCTTTTTGGGATCTGATTCGCAAGCTGCGTGATGAAGGAACCACCATTCTTCTCACCACTCACTACTTAGATGAAGCCGAAGCGCTAGCCGATCGAGTCGGTGTGATTGTGGCGGGCAAGATCATCGAAATATCGATTCCCAGTGAATTAGGTGGTCGCCATCTTGCGAAGGCGAGAATCACCTGGCGCCAGAACGATCAGATTCACGAGCGCTTCACCGATACGCCAGCTCTGGAAGTAGTAAAACTTTCTCAAGAATGTGGTGGCGATATCCCTGAACTCACCGTCACTCGGCCATCGCTCGAAGAAATTTACTTATCAATGATCGGCGGTGCCCATCATGAGTAATTCAACAATCCGGCTCGGACTCCTGCGCGGAAAGATCGAGATCCGCCAATTCATGCGACAACGCGAATCCGTCGTCTTCACCCTGCTCTTTCCAGTAATTCTGCTCTTTATCTTCGGTTCAGTCTTCAAAGATAAAATTGCGCCTGGCGTCTCTTTTAGCCAATATTTTGTTGCCGGAATGATTGCATCCGGCTTGGTGAATTCTGGTTTCCAACAACTCGCCATCATGATTCCGATGGAACGCGACTTTGGAACACTCAAGCGCCTACGCGGTACGCCAATGTCGCCTATCTCCTACTTCATCGGTAAATCTATTTTGGTGACCGCATCGATGTTAGTTCAAACTTTGGCGCTGCTCACTTTCGGAGCGCTCTTCTTCAAACTTCATCTCCCCCATTCAGTCGCGCTCTGGTGGCGCTTTGCCTGGTTGATCGTTCTGGGAAGTATTGCTTCTACCGTCTTAGGCATCGCCTTCTCAGCTATACCAAAGAGTGGACGCGGCGCCTCTGCAGTCGTCTCACCTATTGTGATCATTCTTCAATTTCTCAGCGGCGTCTTCTTCGTTTTCTCCAGCCTTCCTAAATGGATGCAGCAAGCTGCCGCAATCTTCCCGCTGAAATGGCTGACCCAAGGTATGCGATCGGTCTTTCTCCCTGATTCATTTGCCGCTAAAGAGCCGGCTCATCACTGGGAGATTGGCAAGATTTTGGTCATTCTTCTCATCTGGATTGTCATCGGAACGCTCTGGGCTATTCGATCTTTCCGCTGGAGTGAGAAGTAATGAGTAAGAAATTCATCGTAGCCCTAATTCTTTCGGTCACCATTCCCACGCAATCAATGGCAGCCACCGCCAAACCTTCTGCGAAGCCGACCGCTAAGCCTTCTGCAAAACCATCAGTAAAGGCAACGGCTAAAGCGCCCAGCAAATCAAATGTAAAGCCGACAGCAAAGTCGACTGCAAAGAGCTCCACAAAATCGACTTCCAAGCGTCGGGTCTATCGACGCCCTGCTGTTCGTAAACATATTGCAGTAACGCCATCACCATCACCGATCTGGCCACCAGTAAATTTCCAAAAGAACAAGTCTGGTGATTCCTACGCAAAGATTCTCAAGAATGAAGAGTTGATTGGACTTGCTTCAGCATCGCCTGCGCTTACTGACGCGCTTCAGCCTTGCTCTAAATTTGCTTGCGCCGCCGTCATCGTGGCATCAGAAAATATCTGTACGTGGTGGAATATCACTTCGAGCGTTACTGGAATTAATAGCGCAGATACGACCAAGCGAGTGGTACTTGGATCCCTTCGCACGCTCGCTAAAGGAACTCCTAAGCAGAGTTACGAAACGATCATTCTCGTCTCGGGTGAGAGTGTTGCAGATGGCGTGCGAGTAGAGAGCATTAATGCCAACTGCATGACTACAGCGTCAACGGAGAACATCCCAGGGAATATTTACACTCCCGCAACAAATGGCTAGCGATTAGCTCCAGGAACCCAGAGTTGATCGCCGATCTCTTTATTGGTCACACGTGCAAGCACGAAGAGCAGATCAGATAGTCGGTTGAGGTACTTAGCTGTCAACGGATTGACGCCACCACCAAATTGGTGAATCGCGTGCCAGGTATG
>CAIQXR010000024.1 GCA_903875815.1 uncultured Actinomycetes bacterium | reverse complement strand
TGATATTTCTTACCGGGGATCAGAGTCTCGAGCAGTTCGAGGGATTCGATGGCGCTGCCCACAGCAAAGTCATCGGCCTCAAGATTTGCAGCGCTCCCCTGTTCGAGTTGTGCAATCAAAGTCTTCGAGCGATTCACGACTTCATCGCTATAGGAGCGATTTCGAGTGAATTTACCCAACGCCGCTAAATCGCGAGGACCAAGATTTAAACGAGGTCCAGTCAGCAGACGCATCAGTGATGATCCCGAATCAGGGAAAGTAAGGGTGCGCAGCAGCGCCAGAATGTCGGCTACTTCCGGCACGTGAATGAGTCCGCCCAGTCCGACAACTTCGACCGGAATGCCGCGAGCTCGAAGTGCGCCTTCTATCTCATCAATATATTTTCTGGTGCGAACTAATACTGCGCAGGTAATTTTCTTTGGGAAACGCTCGCCAGATTTTCCATCGGCAAACCAATAACGAGCAATATGGTCGGCAACGGCAATTGCTTCCATCTCCATCGTTTCAAATTGGCCAACAAGCAGTTCGCCGATACCTGCTTTTTTACTGAGTGATAGGCGACCCACATTTGCCTTCTTTCCCGCTGCAAGATTGATCTCATCGACTGCGCGATTGGCGAGATCGAGAATTCGGGCATCGTTTCGCCATGTAGTCAGCAAGGTATATTCATTGCAGGTGGCACTCGATGATCCGATGAAAGTCTCGGCAAATGTGGCAAGGGTCTGCGAGCTAGCACTGCGCCAACCGTAAATTGCTTGGTGGGGATCGCCCACGGCCGTGACGCCATGGCCTTGCCCGTAAAGCGCAGAGAGGAAGCGCACTTGGCTGTAGGAAGTGTCTTGATATTCATCGAGAAGAACAACTTTGTACTTTGATTTTTCCAATGCTGAGATATCTGGGAATTTCTCGACCAAAGTTGCGGCAAGTGACATCTGATCGTTAAAGGTCAGTAACCCACGTTCGTATCGATATCGATCATATGCCTCGACCATCGGCAATATTGCAAGGCGTTCCTTGAGCTTATCGACGGCATCGCGGACTTCTTTATTTGACGATTTTCCTGAGAGCCCAGCAAACTTTTCCAGCATCGGATAAGTGAGAGCGCGAATCTCATCGGAGCTCCGTGCATGCTCACCCATTGCTGCCGACAAATCCATGACACTTTCCACAATGGAGTTCAGGCTGCTCGTAAATTCATATTCACTATCATCGAAATTTTTCACGATGTTATGGGCAATCTGCCAAGCAGCTGCCTCACCAATGGGTTCAACGCCGCTATCGATTCCCATACGAATGGAGTGTTCAGAGAGAACTCGGCCAGCATAAGAGTGGTAAGTCGCTACTTGAACGGCGATATCAAGTGAACCACCATGGTGAGAGTCGCTGGGAAGAAGACCGGCAGCACGCAATTGGCGAAGCCGAGTGCGAATGCGAATTGCTAATTCACCGGCAGCTTTGCGAGTAAAAGTTAGGCCAAGAATCTCATCGGGACGCACCAAGCCGTTAGCGACTAACCAGAGAACACGAGCCGACATCGTCTCAGTCTTGCCAGAGCCGGCACCTGCAATAACAACAGATGGCGTAAGCGGCCAGGACTCAATAATGGCTGCTTGTTCATCGGTGGGATCGTGCATTGCAACGCCGCTCTCGCGCAGTAGCTCTGCGATCTTCTTGGCGGAATATTTAAAATCGCTCACGGCTCAATCACCGTCCGACCCTCAGATTGAAGTGGGCAGAGCGCTTTGACCGCACAGGTGCGGCATCTGGAGTTGATGGTTGCGGTGAAAGTCGCTGCCGCCATCGCCTCGGCAGTTGCTTCGATATCTGCGCGAACTTCCTGTGGATCGATGGCCGATTGCTCGCGAATGCTCGCTTTCACGGTATCGCCGCCCAAGAAGATAAGTTCGGCGCCACCAGATTGTTGTGGGAGTGGCTGACCCTCGATCGTTAAGTTGTTAAATCCACCCTCGATGACTGCCAATTGATAACCCTGTAATTGCTTGTGGCTCTGGGCATCAGTCACAGATGTATCTGATGCGCCGCTCTTGAGGTCAACGATATAGACCAAGCCATTGACGTCGATCTCAATGCGGTCCGCGCTACCAATCAATTTTGCTCGACCAATCGGAATTTCAAAGCGCTCTTCCACGCCTACCAATGTGCGGCCATCTGCGAAGTTCTTCTCATGCCAGGCGAAGAATTTCTGAAGTTTGCGACTTGCCTCGCCAAATTCATATTCACGAACCCAGCCACTGTTGTTATTGATCAATTTCCAATTCTCGGCCAAGCGTTCTTGCAATTGGTCAAGGGTGAGGGTGGGCTCAGTATGGATAAGTGAGGCAAGTGCGTGGAGCGCAGTACCAATCAATTGCGCGCTGGAGTCGCCATCACGGCCACCACTTCGTTCGATGAACCATTTCAATCCGCAATCCGAGAAGTTCTCTAGATTGCTCGGTGAGACCAAGACGGTGGCAGAGGATGGCAGGGCCGGATCAGCGGAGGAGATAGGAGTAACGCCGAGCCAGGTATCTGGATTGGCGCTATCAATACCTCCCTTGGCCAGTGTGGCAAGAAGAGAAGCGGCAGTAGCAATCTTTTCAGGGGTTGGATTGCCAATTCCCATCGTGGTGCGACGAAGTTCGGAGACTAGC
>CAIQXR010000023.1 GCA_903875815.1 uncultured Actinomycetes bacterium | reverse complement strand
CATGAATGGGCGCGCGACTCATCGGTCCGCGAAATTCTTACTGGCCTCTTCGGTGGTTTCACTACCTATCTATTGGATCGTGAATTCGCTTCTCTCTCGGGCGGCGAACGTCGACGAGTAAATCTAGCGAAACTATTAATCGGTGAGTACGACCTCATTTTGCTCGATGAGCCAACTAACCATTTAGATGTCGAAGGCGTTGCTTGGCTTGCGGCACATATTAAAGCGCGCACAAAATTAGCAATTGTTGTGATTACCCACGATCGCTGGTTCTTGGATGAAGTCTCCGAACAGATCTGGGAAGTTGTCGATGGCAAAGTCGCAGCCTACGAAGGCGGCTACTCTGCCTATGTATTGTCCAAAGCAGAACGCGCTCGCCAGATCTCGGTAGAAGATCAGAAGCGAAATATGTTGATCCGCAAAGAGTTGGCCTGGCTTCGTCGTGGCGCACCGGCCCGTACCGCAAAACCAAAGTTCCGGATTGAAGCGGCAAATACTTTGATTGCCAACGAGCCGCCACCACGAAATGAAAACGAATTACTCAACTTCGCTTCAAACCGTCTCGGCAATACTGTTTACGAACTACATCATGCAGTGGTTAAAGCGGGCGAGAAAGAATTGCTTGATGATGTTTACTGGAATATCGGTCCGGGCGATCGGATCGGAATTGTCGGTGTTAATGGTGCCGGCAAGACCACTTTGCTTCGCGCCCTTACTGGCGATGTGAAGCTGAGCGGCGGAAAGTTAATCACCGGCGTCACAGTGAAAGTTGCTTTTCTCTCCCAACATTTAGAAGAGCTCGATCCCACCTGGCGCGTTTTAGAAGCGGTAGAGAAAGTCGCCAACCACGTACAGCTCGGCAATGGCAAAGAGATGTCAGCATCTCAACTCTGTGAAAAGCTCGGATTTAATACTGAATCGCAATGGACACCCGTGGGCGATCTCTCTGGCGGAGAGCGCCGGCGCCTGCAATTAACGCGGCTGTTGATGGATAGCCCCAATGTCCTGCTCCTTGATGAGCCCACCAATGATTTCGATGTGGAAACTCTTACAGCCCTTGAAGATCTGCTCGATTCCTTTGGCGGCACTTTGCTGGTGATCTCTCACGATCGATATTTCCTCGAGCGCGTCTGTAATACCTTCGTGGGGTTGCTCGGTGATAAGTCACTGCGCGATCTGCCTGGCGGAGTGGATCAATATTTAGATCTGCGTCACCAGAACATAGCGTCGAGTGGATCGACAGCACCAGCAAAACCCAAAGGCTCTAACATCGTCGAGATCAAGGCGCTTAAAAAAGAGATCGCAAAATTTGAGCGCCAACTCGATAAAGTTGATGAGGAATTAGCAGCACTCGAGAAGTCGCAAGTCGATCTCTCCTTTGACCATGAGAAACTTATTGTTGTGATGGCAGATCTTGCAGCAGCACATCAGCGCAAGAGCGAGATTGAAGAGGCGTGGTTAGTAGCCACTACTCAATTGGAGGAGCTCAGTGAGTAAACGATCTCAGCACTCCCAGTTAGAACTTCTAGCCCTTGTCTCGGGCTCAATGATCGCCATGCAATCGCGTGCCAATGGCGAACTCTCCCATCGCTTGGGAAATAGCACTGAAGCGGCACTGATCTCTTTCTCTTCCGGGTTGCTGATCGTCAGCATCGCTGCCCTTTTCTATAAGCCAATCCGTACTGGCCTTTCGCAATTGCGTGGTGCAGTAAAGGCGAAGCAGATTCCGCGCTGGCGACTCTTTGCAGGAATGCTCGGTGGAACCTTCGT
>CAIQXR010000022.1 GCA_903875815.1 uncultured Actinomycetes bacterium | reverse complement strand
GGCCGCTGGAGCGTGAAGACTTTCTTCATCTTGATGCTCGTACTTGAGACCATGATGATCGGTGTCTTTGCTGCCACCGATGTCTTCCTCTTTTATGTCATCTTCGAAGCGATGCTCTTGCCGTGCTACTTCCTTATCGGCGGATATGGTCGCGGAGAGCGCGCAGCTGCAGCCCTTAAATTCTTGCTCTATAGCCTCTTCGGTGGTCTCTTGATGTTGGCAGCAGTCATTGGTACCTACATCATCGCGACCAACCAAATCGGCGGCACCTTCGATCTCGCCAAACTCGCTACTTTGCAGATCGATTCTGCGACCCAGAATTGGCTCTTCCTTGGCTTCTTCATCGCCTTTGCGATCAAGGCGCCACTGTGGCCGTTCCATACCTGGCTTCCGGGTGCTGCGAAATCGGCTTCACCGGGCACATCAGTTTTGCTTCTCGGAGTGCTGGATAAAGTCGGTACTTACGGAATGATCCGATTCTGCATGACGCTCTTCCCACAAGCGACCAAGACTTTTACGCCAGTAATTATTGTGTTGGCGATCATCTCGATTCTTTACGGTGCCTTCCTTGCGATCGGCCAGAAAGATATTAATTCGTTGATCGCATTTACTTCGATCTCTCACTTCGGATTTATCACACTGGGAATCTTCGTGATGACTTCCCAAGGTTTGACGGGCGCGACGCTCTATATGGTCAACCACGGTATTTCTACTGCGGCGCTCTTCTTAACTGCTGGTTGGATGGTCCAACGACGCAACTCTTCCGTCATTGAAGATTTTGGTGGTCTCCAAAGGGTAACCCCAATACTGGCTTGGTCATTCTTTATCGCAGGACTTTCAGCGTTAGCGCTTCCTGGCCTCTCCAGCTTCGTCAGTGAATTCCTTGTATTGATCGGCTCGTTTGCGAAATATCCTGTAGCTGCCATCTTGGGAACTACTGGCATCGTTCTTGCTGCGCTCTATGTTTTGATCGTTGTCCAGCGCGTTAATTACGGTGAAGTGAAGAGCGGCAACGAGGGACTTTCCGATCTCAATCTGCGCGAGAAAATCTCGATCGCACCGGTGATCGCACTCCTTGTTGTTCTTGGCTTCTTCCCTAAGCCACTGGTGGATCTCATCAATCCTGCATCCAGCACGGTGATGCAACATGCTGGGGTCTCAGATCCAGCAGCAAAGGCAGGTAAGTAAGCATGAATGCACCCGTCCTTAATTACGCACTTCTTGCGCCAATTTTGATCATTCTTGGCGGCGCTCTCCTCGGCGTACTAGTTGAAGCATTTATCAAGAAGTCACTTCGCTCAAGTATTCAGTTAGCGATCGCTATTGCATCGATCGTTCTCTCTGGGGCTTCGCTCTGGCGCGTTCACGACCAGAGTTCTACTGCAGCCGCCATTCATGCCGTAGCTTTTGATGGCGCGGGCGTATTCCTTCAGGCCGCGATATTGGTATTAGGACTAGTCGGTTTACTCCTGATCGCAGACACTGACAATTTCACTGCCCAAGCTTCCGCCATCCCTGGCTCGCATGAAGAGTCGCAAGCGATTGCTACCGGCAAGCAACAGACCGAAGTCTTCCCACTCACACTCTTTGCTATCTCCGGCATGATGCTCTTCACCATCGCGAGTGATCTGATCACGCTCTTTGTGGCTCTAGAAATTCTCTCCCTTCCACTTTATTTAATGGCTGGCCTTTCACGCCGACGTCGTTTGCTCTCACAAGAGGCAGCGCTGAAGTACTTCTTGCTGGGCGCTTTCTCCTCTGCCTTCTTCCTCTTTGGCGCAGCTTTCCTTTACGGCTACTCCGGTTCGCTGAACTTGGCCGATATCGCAACTGCGATCTCTGCCTCCAACAGCAATGACATCTTCCTGCTAATTGGAATCGCCTTTCTCTCGGTGGGCTTGCTCTTCAAAGTGGGAGCGGTTCCGTTCCACTCTTGGACGCCCGATGTTTATCAAGGTGCACCAACGCCACTGACTGGCTTTATGGCAGCCTGCACCAAAGTCGCAGCATTTGGAGCACTGCTCCGCATTTTCTACGTGGGCTTTGAAGCTGCGCAGTGGTCATGGGTC
>CAIQXR010000021.1 GCA_903875815.1 uncultured Actinomycetes bacterium | reverse complement strand
GCAACAAAGAAAGTTGCTGATGACGCGAAAGCAGCACAACAAAAAGAGGTAGATCGCCTCAAAGCAATTCAAAACCAACTCTCGCAAGAATTGGCGAAAGCACACAGCATTCGACTTACGCTCGAACAGCAACGCCAGCTCGCCATCTTGGAAGAGGCGAATGCCACGATTGCGGCGCAGACACCAGGACAATCAAAGATCTGGCCAGATCGTGGCTTTACTGGTCGTAATTCAATCCGCTCGACCGATGCGATTCGAGCAGCAGCTGTTGCTTATGCAACAAAGCAAGTGCAAGCTCGCAAGCCATATGTCTGGGGCGCGCAAGGTCCCAATGCCTTTGACTGTTCCGGACTTGTCTATGCAGCCTATAAAGCAGCCGGCTTGGGGTATCCGGCTTGGTCTCGACTCAACGCCGCTCTCTATTTTGTTGATACCAAGCGCGTGCCGCTCAACCAATTAATCCCGGGCGATCTGCTCTTCTATTCTTACGACGGCACTGTTCAAAATATTCACCACATCACCATCTATGCGGGCAATGGCATGATGTGGGAAGCAAATGGCAAGAACACTGGCTTGATTTACTCGAGCATCTACAGCGTTAAAGGTCTGATGCCTTCGGGCGGAAGAGTCTAAAATTTTTAAGCCAGCGATCTTAGAAATTCGGAGTTCGCTTCGTTCGGTATTTGAGCGCACCCAGCCTGGAGATCGCATTCTGGTTGGAGTTTCTGGCGGCGCTGATTCATTAGCACTGGCCTATTGCGCTCTCCAAGAATCGCAAGAAAAATTAATTGAAGTTATTCCAGTTGTTATTGACCATGGCTTGCAAGCTGGATCTGATCTCACTGCCGCGCGCGTGGTAAGCGAATTACAACGGATCGGTTTTACCAATACTTTTTCATTGCGGGCGCAGGTTGAGATGAGTGATGGGTTAGAGGCATCGGCTCGTCGTGGTCGCTACCAAGCATTCGCGCAAGCGATCGATACCTACCAGCCGAAGTTTTTCTTATTAGGACACACTCTTAATGATCAAGCAGAGAGTGTGCTGCTGGGATTAGCTCGCGGATCTGGAACCAAATCCCTTTCTGGAATGCCAGCGGAAAATGGAATTTATCTCCGTCCAATGATTTCGATTTCGCGTGCCACTACAGAGGCGGCTTGTAGCGAAGCAGGCCTCAATATTTGGGAAGATCCCCACAACTCTGATCAGAGATTTACACGTGTCCGAGTCCGCGAAAATATCTTGCCAATTCTCGAACGCGATCTCGGTCCCGGCGTGATTGAGGCGCTGGGGCGATCCGCCAAGATCCTTCGGGAAGATTCCGATGCCCTGGACCAATGGGCGCAAGAGGCATTTGCGGCAATCGACCCCACCAGCATCGAGATCGAGCTCCTCGCCAGTTTGCCGGTAGCGGTCCGTGCCCGAGTCATCCGGCTGGCGGTCTACGCTCAGGGAGCGCCGGCAGGGAGTATTTCAGCCGATCATCTCGCCCCGATTGAGGCGCTAGTCACGGCCTGGAAGGGGCAAGGGCCTAGCTCGTTGCCGGGTGGTGTGAAGGTTGCTCGAATTTCGGGCAGACTTTCGCTCTTAGCCCAGACTGATTGAGACCTACCAGGGGAGCACCGTGGATCTAGCAACAACCGGAAGCGATATCGAACGCGTCATTGTCACTGAAGCCGAGATTCGTGCGCGACTACAAGAGATCGCTCGAACCGTTGAGAAAGATTACGAAGGACGCGATCTGCTTTTGATCGGCGTACTCAAAGGCGCAGTCATGACCATGGCAGATTTTGCTCGCTCACTTCAGCGCCATGTGGAAATGGATTGGATGGCAGTCTCGTCTTACGGCTCTGGCACAAAATCCAGTGGCGTAGTTCGGATCTTGAAAGATCTCGATCGCGACATCACTGGCCGCGAAGTATTAATCGTTGAAGATATCGTCGACACCGGATTGACACTTGCTTGGCTCAAATCCAATCTTGAATCTCGTGGCGCGAAAAGCGTGGAAATTCTCACCATGTTGCGCAAGCCAGAAGCTGCCAAAGTGGAAGTCGCTGTGAAATATGTTGGTTTTGACATCCCTACCGAATTTGTTGTCGGTTATGGCTTGGACTTCGATGAGAAGTACCGCAATTTAGATTTCATTGGTGTGCTCGCGAAGCACATGTACTCCTAAGCGTTAAGAAAAGGTTATCGATTCATGGCAACAGCAAAGAAGAGTTCTGCACCTTCACCTAAGGAAAAATCTCCACAATCGGGTAAAGGCAAGAGCAGAGCGCCGCAATTAAAGAAGCCGAAGTTCAACCTGCGCAAAGCAATGCGTGGACCACTTTTCTGGATCGTTCTTGCGCTCATCATCGTGAGCTTCTTCGGCCGCATCTCTGGCAGCGGCCAGAGTTTCGCCAAAGTCGATACCTCAATCATTCTTGACGAGATTGCGAATAAGAAAGTCGATTCCGCGCTGCTTATTGATAAAGATCAAAAAATCCAGATCATTCTCAAGAGTGGTGAATTCGTTAAGGGCTCCAGCAAGTTAGAGGCCTCGTACGTCACTGGCCAAGAGCCATCGATTATTCAAGCCCTTGCCACAAATCCACCACCAAAGGCTTGGGATGTAAAAGTCCCTACTCAGTCGGCGCTGGCCACCATTCTTTATACCTTTGGACCATTCCTCCTCTTTGGCTTCTTGCTGCTGCTCTTTATGGGCAATGCTCAAGGCGGTAAAAAAGTCTTTAGCTTTGGAAAGTCCAAAGCTAAGTTGCAGAACAACGAGGTGCCAGCAAATACTTTTGTTGACGTTGCAGGCGCAGATGAAGCTGTTGCCGAACTCCGCGAAATTAAGGATTTCCTCTCTGATCCTAAGAAATACCAAGCAATTGGCGCCAAGATCCCTAAGGGTGTACTTCTCTACGGCCCGCCAGGAACAGGTAAGACCCTGCTAGCGCGGGCAGTAGCGGGCGAAGCAAAGACGCCGTTCTATTCAATTTCTGGCTCTGAGTTTGTGGAGATGTTCGTAGGAGTTGGCGCATCGCGAGTGCGCGATCTCTTTGCGCAAGCAAAGGCACATGCACCAGCAATTATCTTTATCGATGAGAT
>CAIQXR010000020.1 GCA_903875815.1 uncultured Actinomycetes bacterium | reverse complement strand
CGCGCTCTGCACCACTTTCTGAAGTGCTCGCACCGTTTAACCGTTACTTCGCTAGCGGTGAAATCAACACTGAAGTGAGCGATGTCCCGGCCGCAATTACCCGCGTGCTTGCTCAATTCTCAGCCACCCATTCACTCGATGAACTCGACGGAATTACGCTGACTGGCGATACTCATTGGTTCAATGTCCGACCATCGAATACCGAGCCGCTCCTTCGACTCAATGTCGAGGCCAGTAGCCAAGCCGAGATGGAGCAGGTTCGCGATCAGGTGCTTGCCTTAATCAAGGGCTAAATTCCCACCATAGGTCGCCAACTTCGCCTCGGTGCTGCGGGTGTTAAATGGTGGCTGACGCGTAAAACCGATACCTTTGGCCTCTACAGGAACGGCGCCTCTCCACTCTCGGATGGGGCAGATGCCATCGAGTTATTGATTGATAGGGGAGACCTTCGTGTCCACAGGTACAACACTTCCAGCAGGCACCAAGCACGATATCGCCAACCCAGCTCTTGCAGCTGAAGGCAAGAAGCGCATCGAGTGGGCAGAACGCAACATGCCTGTTCTCGCGCAGATTCGTGACCGCTTTGCCAAGGAAAAGCCATTCGAAGGTATTCGCATCGCAGCGTGCATGCACGTCACCACTGAAACCGCAAACCTTATGCGCGCTCTCAAAGATGGTGGCGCTGAACTCGCACTATGCGCGTCCAACCCACTCTCGACTCAAGATGACACTGCTGCTGCACTTGTCCATGAATATGGCATCAACATCTTTGCTCGCAATGCCGTAGATCGCGATGGCTACTACAGCCACATCAATGCAGCGCTCGATATCAAGCCACACTTGGTCTTCGATGATGGCTGCGACTTGGTCAACACCCTTCACACCACACGCACCGAACTACTCGATGGAATTATTGGTGGCTGCGAAGAGACCACAACCGGCGTTATTCGCTTGAGCCAGATGACAAAAGATGGCGCGCTCAAGTTCCCGATGATCGCTGTTAATGACACCGATACCAAGCACATGTTCGATAACCGATTCGGAACTGGCCAGTCGACGCTCGACGCCATCTTCCGTTCCACCAACTCACTGATCGCGGGCAAAGTCTTCGTCGTCGCTGGCTTCGGATATTGCGGCAAGGGCGTCGCTGAGCGCGCAAAGGGTCTGGGCGCAGATGTCATCGTCACTGAAATTGATCCCACCAAGGCACTTGATGCTTTGATGCAGGGCTACCGAGTTATGCCAATGGCAGAAGCAGCTCGCCTCGGCGACTTCTTCGTCACCGTCACCGGTAACCGCGACGTACTTCGTCAAGAACACTTTGAAGTAATGAAGGATGGCGCAATTCTTTCTAACGCTGGCCACTTCGATATTGAAATCGATGTTGCTTGGCTTGAGCAGAACTCCAAGAAGAATGCCAAGATCCGCCACCAGACCGATGAGTACGTTCTGAAGTCAGGTGCACGAATCCTTCTTCTCGCAGAAGGCCGCCTCGTTAACCTCGGCGCTGCTGAAGGTCACCCAGCATCAGTGATGGATATGTCCTTCTCTGATCAGGCACTTACTGCTGAGTGGCTACTGAAGGCAGCAGCAACTCTTGCACCAGGACTTCACGACGTTCCTTCTCATATCGATAAGGATGTTGCACGTCTGAAGCTCGAAAGCATGGGCGCAACTGTCGACACTCTCACTCCTGCGCAGGAGCTCTACCTCAACTCATGGGAGCACGGCTCTTAATTCATGACACTCATCATGGTGGTGGATGACGACCAAGATCTCTCGGAGATGTTGGGTATCGTCCTCAATGGTGCGGGCTATGAAGTGGATTTGGTAAATCGCGGCGATCAAGTGATGGATTTACTCCGAGCACAAAAGCCCGATCTGGTTCTGCTTGATGTGATGCTGCCAGGTATGGATGGCATTGAAGTAGCTAAAGCGATCCGCGAAGAGTCCATGGTTCCGATCGTCATGCTTACCGCAAAGGGTGATACTCACGATGTAGTACGTGGCCTGGAAGCGGGCGCGGATGACTACATGGTGAAACCTTTCAATCCATCAGAACTTGTTGCGCGTCTCAAGGTGCGATTGCGTCGCAGTGGCATCGAAGGGGATTCCACCTTACGCATCGGCAATTTGGAGATTGATCAAGTCGCTCACAGCATCATTCGAGCGGGGGAAAATATTCCACTTACTCGGCTAGAGTTTGAGTTGCTCGTTGCCCTTGCTAAAGAGCCAGGTCGGGTATTTACGCGCGAGGCGCTCCTGAGTGAAGT
>CAIQXR010000019.1 GCA_903875815.1 uncultured Actinomycetes bacterium | reverse complement strand
TACTGCCACGATTGAACATGGGTATGTCGTTGCACGTGCACCTCAGGGACTTACTGGCGCAGATGTTGCACTCGATTTTCCTTCCGTCGGTGCCACCGAAAATATTATGACTGCCGCCGTACTTGCTCGCGGTGTCACCACTATCGATAACGCTGCTCGCGAACCCGACATCGTGGATCTAGGTGAATTTCTGATCGCTATGGGCGCGAAGATCGAAGGTCTTGGCACACCACTAATTACCATTACGGGCGTCGAACGATTGAGCCCCGCACATCACACAACCGTTCCTGATCGGATCATCGCTGGTAGTTGGGCATTTGCTGCCGCTATCACCCAAGGCGATATCACCATCCTCGGTTCTAATCCCGATCACTTGGAATTGCCGCTAGCGAAACTAACCTCAGCTGGTGCGATAGTGACCAGCGTGGAGAATGGTTTTCGCGTACGCATGGAGTCTCGTCCCTCTGCAATTGATATCTCCACTCTCCCCTATCCAGGATTTCCTACCGACTTACAACCAATGGCGATCACGATGAATGCCGTTGCCGAAGGCAATTCCATTGTGACGGAGAATGTCTTTGAAGGCCGCTTCATGTTCGTCAATGAACTATCGCGGTTGGGTGCGCAGATTCACGTCGATGGTCACCACGCCTCCATTACTGGGGTTTCCCAACTCTCTGGAGCACCAGTACAAGCCACGGATATCCGCGCAGGCGTTGGGTTAGTACTTGCTGGCCTTGTGGCAGATGGCGAGACGATCGTGGAAGATGCATTCCATATTGATCGTGGCTTCCCTGGCTTTGCAGAATCACTTCAGGCGCTTGGCGCCGATGTCGCGCGAATTTAGTTCAGCCAATTTTTTAGTTGTAAAAGCAGAGAAGCCCCGGCCATTGTGGTCGGGGCTTCTTTGATTAACTCTGGATTGCTAGTTATTACTAGTTAGCTTCTCCGAGGATTGAGACGCGGTTATTGGATACTGAGATAAACCCGCCGTTGATAGCGAAGTCATTGGTGGTGCCATCGGCAGCTTTCACTGTGACGGTGCCATCAACGAGTACACCAAGAAGTGGGGCGTGGTTCGGCAAGATACCGATATCGCCTTCGAGGGTGCGGGCTGAAACCTGTGTGGCTTCGCCGGACCAGACTCGCTTCTCTGGTGATACAACTTCAACGGTGAGGTTAGTGCTCATGTAATTAAGCCTTAACCGAAGCTGCGAGTTCTGCAGCCTTCTTCTCTACATCTTCGAGTCCGCCACACATAAAGAAGGCCTGCTCAGGAAGGTGATCGTACTTTCCATCAGCAAGTGCTTCGAATGCATCAATGGTCTCGGTAAGTGGAACGAAGGATCCGTCGATTCCTGTGAAGACCTTCGCTACGAAGGTGTTCTGTGACAAGAAGCGCTGGATACGACGTGCGCGGCCTACCAGAATACGGTCTTCTTCAGAGAGTTCATCAATACCCAAGATGGCGATGATGTCCTGAAGATCCTTGTAGCGCTGGAGGATCTGCTTAATGCGGTTAGCAACACGGAAGTGGCGCTCACCGATGTAGCGAGGATCCAAAATACGTGATGTTGAGTCAAGTGGATCTACAGCTGGGTAGATACCAAGCTCGGAGATCGGACGAGACAACACTGTTGTCGCATCCAAGTGAGCAAAGGTGGTGTGCGGAGCTGGGTCGGTGATGTCATCGGCAGGAACGTAGATCGCCTGCATTGATGTAATCGAGTGTCCACGAGTCGAAGTGATTCGCTCCTGGAGCTGGCCCATCTCATCAGCCAAAGTTGGCTGGTAACCCACTGCAGATGGCATACGACCAAGAAGTGTTGATACTTCAGAGCCTGCCTGTGTGAAGCGGAAGATGTTATCGATGAAGAGAAGCACATCCTGCTTCTGAACATCGCGGAAGTACTCAGCCATGGTGAGCGCAGAGAGCGCAACACGTAGACGAGTTCCTGGTGGTTCATCCATCTGACCGAAGACCAAGGCGGTCTTATTGATAACGCCAGTCTCAGTCATTTCAAGGAAGAGGTCGTTACCTTCACGAGTACGCTCACCAACGCCTGCGAATACAGATACGCCACCGAAGTTCTCCGCTACGCGGTAGATCATCTCCTGGATAAGAACAGTCTTACCTACACCAGCACCACCGAAGAGGCCGATCTTTCCGCCGCGAACATATGGTGTGAGGAGGTCGATAACTTTGATGCCAGTTTCGAACATCTCGGTCTTTGACTCGAGCTGATCGAAGGCAGGAGCTGTGCGGTGAATTGGCCAGCGCTCCTTGATATCGAGTGAAGAGGTAGGTACGTCGAGTGACTCGCCGAGGGTGTTGAAGACGTGGCCCTTGGTGACATCGCCGACTGGTACAGAGATCGCAGCGCCTGTATCGGATACAGCAGAACCACGAACCATGCCATCGGTAGGTTGCATGGAGATCGCACGGACGAGGTTATCGCCGATGTGCTGTGCAACTTCGAGGGTCAAGGTGCGCTTCTCGCCACCGAGGTCGACCTCAACGTGAAGTGCGTTGAAGATCTCTGGCATCGCATCGGCGGGGAATTCAATATCCACGACCGGACCGATGACGCGTGCTACGCGACCAGTTCCCTTTTTCTTCTCTGACATCATTCGCTCCCTGCGCTAGCTGAGGCAAGCGCATCTGCGCCGCCAACGATTTCACTGATCTCTTGGGTAATTTCGGCCTGACGTGCCGCGTTGGCAAGACGGGTCAAAGATTTGATGAGTTCATCAGCATTATCTGTTGCTGACTTCATCGCGCGACGGCGAGCTGCATGCTCAGAGGCAGCAGATTGCAACATCGCGTTAAAGACTCGAGCTTCGACATAACGAGGAAGAAGCGCATTAAGAACTTCGCCAGCGTTTGGTTCGAATTCGTACATCGCCTTGAGCTCGTGGTTGGCATCGACGCTGGCATCTTCAGCGAGCTGAAGAGGGAGCATCTGAGCAGCAACCGGAAGCTGGGTGATCATCGATTTGAACTCGGTGTAAACGATATGAAGTTCATCGACGCCCTCTAGAGCAGCTGAATCTGTAGTAAATGCAGAGATCAGTGCTGATGAAACTTCGCGAGCGTTTTCGAAGGATGGGTTATCGGAGAAACCGGTCCATGATCCTGCGATTGCGCGATTGCGGAAGCGGTAGAAGTTCACAGCTTTACGTCCCACCAAGTAAGCGCTGGTCTCAAGGCCGCGGGCTTGAAGAGCTGCGATAACGAGATCGCCCTCTTTGATCGCAGCGTTTGAGTAAGCGCCTGCCATGCCACGATCCGCAGAGATGATCAAGACCGCAGCGCGGCGTGGATTATCTGAAGCAGTGGTGAGTGGATGTGGTGTCGTCGAAAGGGATGCAACAGCGGTTACTGCGCGGGTGAGCTCAGTCGAATATGGCGAGGAAGCGTTTACGCGTTGCTGCGCCTTGACGATACGAGAGGCAGAGATTAACTCCATCGCTTTCGTGATCTTCTTGGTCGCTTTAACGGAGCGCATCCGTCGGCGATAGATTCGAAGTTGGGCGCCCATGGGTTACTTAGCACCTGCAGTAGCTTGGAACTTGCCCTTGAATGTAGTGATTGCCTCTTCGAGCGCTGCAACAGTGTCATCAGTCAATTCGCGAGTGGTCGCAATGACATCAAGAATTGATTTGCGATCTGTTGCGAGGAAGTCGAGGAACTCGCCTTCAAAGCGACGAATATCTGCAACTGGAATCGAGTCCATCTTGCCGGTGGTACCTGCCCAGATAGATGCCACTTGGCGCTCTACTGAATAAGGCGAGTACTGACCCTGCTTAAGAAGTTCAACCATACGTGCACCGCGCTCGAGTTGTGCCTTAGAAGCAGCATCGAGATCTGAACCGAAAGCAGCGAATGCTTCGAGTTCGCGGTACTGAGCGAGGTCCAAACGGAGACGTCCAGCAATCTTCTTGATCGCCTTAGTCTGAGCGGAACCACCCACACGAGAAACAGAGATACCTACGTTGATCGCTGGGCGAACGCCAGCGTTGAAGAGATCTGTTTCCAAGAAGCACTGACCATCGGTAATCGAAATTACGTTGGTAGGAATAAATGCAGAGACGTCATTTCCCTTGGTTTCGATG
>CAIQXR010000018.1 GCA_903875815.1 uncultured Actinomycetes bacterium | reverse complement strand
GGTATGGCTGTTCTCAAGAGCTATGGCTATCCCGAGCCAACCAATAAATCGATCGTGACGGGCGGCGTGATTTCGTTGGCATCAGCAGGCTTCTTAGGTAGTGGCGTGAATAGCGCCGCCATCACTGCAGCAATTGGCGCTGGGGATCATGCCGAGCCCGATAAGAATCGGCGGTACACCGCAGGTGTTGTCTGTGGCCTCTTTTATATCGTTGTCGGCATCTGTGGCTCCACGATGTTGCATGCTTTTGCAGTCCTGCCACTGGCGATGGTTGTGGCGATGGGTGGGCTTGGTTTGTTGCCAGCAATCGCTTCCAGTACTTCCGATGCTTTTTCTGATCCTGATTATCGCGAAGCCGCGATGCTTAGCCTGCTTGTCACCGTCTCTAATATTCACCCGTGGGGCCTTGGAGCGCCATTCTGGGGGCTAGTTGCGGGTGTTGCCGCGCATCAAATTGCGAGCTGGAGTAAAAGTAAAAACTAGTTTTTCGGTTGGGACTTATTTCCGATTTTGAGAATTTCGCCATTACGTAAATACCAGAGCACGCCATCGCTTGAACGAACAGTTGTGATTCGCAGACCCACTGATTCAACGATTCCCTTGACTTCTAAAACATCGATCTCATCACCGACGCCATATTGATCTTCGACCAACATGAAAATTCCTGATAAGAGATCTCGCACGAGCGTCTGTGCGCCAAGTCCGAGTGCAACGCCGAGTACGCCAGCTGACGCAACGACCGGTCCCAGGTTAAGACCGAGTTCGCTCAAAATCATGGTGCCAGCAACTACCCAAATAGTGCCGGTCGAGGTGGAGCGCAGAAGTGAGGCGGCAGTTTTGGCGCGCTCTTTCTGGCGATTGAGATTGCGCTTAGGTCCAGGGACAAGGTCGGCTTCAGCCAGGCGTCCGACGGCGCGTTCAATCGCGCGGCCAGCGAGCTTTTGCGAGATTGCGCCAATCAGGACAATTGCGACGATATGGAGCGGAGCCCCAGAAAACCAGTGCCAAGCGCGAGTAAATGTCATAGTAAGCACGACTCTACCGAAGAAATTCACCGAAAAACGGGGGCTTCTTAAGATTTTTGCGCCAGTATGTGTCCATCGGAAAGCGTGGCTAGCCGGTCGACCGGCCACTCCCCGCTGGAAGCGCTGAAATATTTATGACGAAATGGGGGAGTGAGCAGTGGCACAGACGCTCGTGCTCAATGCAACTTATGAGCCGCTCGGTGTTGTCTCCGATCGTCGCGCCTTGCTCCTTGTTCTCAATAGCCGCGCAGTTTCAGTGGAAGAATCCGATGCAGTTTTTCATTATGCCGGAGGCGCGTTAGCCGTTCCGGCAATCATTCGCTTAACGAAATTTGTTCGCATTCCCTATCGCCATGCGATTCCATTAACTCGTCGCGCACTCTTTGCTCGTGACGGTGGCCGCTGCGTTTATTGCGGAGCACCAGCGGCGTCGATCGATCACGTCTTGCCTCGCAGCAGGGGTGGCATACATCACTGGGAGAATGTGGTCTCAGCCTGCCATCGCTGCAACCACGTGAAGGCTGATAAAACGCTGAAGGAATTAGGTTGGAAATTGCGCACCCTTCCACGTGAACCGGTCGGAGCTGCCTGGCGAATTTTGGGATCCGGTCGCACCGAACCTAAATGGCTTGCCTATCTCGAGCCGTATGGTGGCGCAAGTGTGAATGCCGCCAGCGCTTAATGCGCGTGCGATCCTCTAAGATATAGCCATGTCACTTTCATTAGCGCGTATTGCACAAGAAGATGGATCACTTCCCGGCAAGGGGCTAGGAGTCGCCAAGGCGCTTCTCTACTTTGTGGGAGCACCTGTCGGACTCTTCTTAGTTATTACCGGCGTTGTTCTGCTTGCAACTGCTTCACGTAAGGGATCAAAGTCATCCCTTACGCATATCGAATAATTATCGAACAGTCACTGCCTTACTTATCGCGAGCTTGTGCGCGTAGCGCACGTGCCAAAGCATCTTTCGCTTCAAGAACATAGCGACGCAAGTTTGCAGGCGCATCTTTACCTACGCCGTTAAGCCAAGCGTCAGTCTTATCTAATGTTGATTGCTCTGTTGCAAAGCTGGGATACATCATCTCGGTAAAGGTACTTCCGACTTCAAAGCCCTTGCCCCAGATATCCAGTAGCGCAGCAAAGTATGTGTCCACATAACCGGCGAGGAGATCGCGCTGTAGTGGGCGCTGGAATCCCTGAACGGTATTGGTGCGGACTGCATTCGAAGTCTCATCAGCGATGATGACCTGCCACGCAGCATCCTTCGCTTCCTTGGTAGGTAGCGCAGCAATTGCCTGAGCAAACATCTCTTCACCCGTCTTGGTCTTATCGCGAGCGAGTTCAGCCTCGAGATCGGTGCGAGTAAGAAGTCCGCGCTCTGCGAGTGCCACAACTAAGTGCCAACGAAGATCAACATCGATAGTCAGACCAGCAACTTTGCCATCGAGGAGTTCGCGAAGCTTTGCACTATGGACCTCGGTGGTGGCGACGGTGCGAAATGATCGAGCGATTTGGAGTTGGAGATCGCTGCCAGCAGGAGCGCCACCAAGAAGCTCGAGGAAGAGATCAGCGATCTTTGCCTTAAGGGTCGCACGGTTGGCTGGTGCAGCATAGAACTCGATTGCAGTGGTCAACTGACCGACGACTGTGGTGACCGTGGTGATGTCATCTTCGCCACGAAGCCCTGCGATCGCGATCTCAATGAAGTCTGATGCTGACATTTCAGCATCGCGCAACATATCCCAGGCAGCTGACCAGCAGAGCGCGCGAGTCAACGGATCTTGGATCTTTCCGAGGTCACGCTTGAGAGTTGCAATTGATCGCTCATCAAAGCGCAATTTCGCATAGGACATATCGCGATCGTTAATGAGTAAGAGATCTGCGACTTTCTCGCCGGCAAATTCTGGGACTGTGGTGAGCGCGCCAGTGACATCGAGTTCGACTGTCTTACGGAGTGTGATTCCACCATCGACGCTGTCGTAGAGCGCAATGGCTAGACGGTGCGGACGTAGTTCTGCTGATCCGGATGGAATGAGTGGTGCTTCTTGAGAAATTGCAACAGATGCATAGGTATCACCGTTGAT
>CAIQXR010000017.1 GCA_903875815.1 uncultured Actinomycetes bacterium | reverse complement strand
GCCGACGAGAGATTGTCACGAGTGATAATTCCGGCGAATTGAATATCTGGATTCTTGGCAGCAAAATCTTGTAGGACAGGCGCTTCAGCGCGGCATGGCGAACACCATGAAGCCCAAACATTTATGACGGTCACTTTTGTCTTATCTAACGCCAGCGTGGTGCCATCGAGTGTGGCGCCAGAAATATCTGGAGCCGGCTTTCGATCTGCTTCTTTAATAACAACTGCAGCGCCATTGCCAGAGACAAAAGCATTTTCGCTGGGCTTGGAGAGTCCACCACTACTGCAACTGGTGAGAAGAGTTAGCGATGCGGCGATCGCCACAAATCCTTTAATCTTCATTTGGTGGGAAGCAAATGTTTGGCCGGCTCGGTATAAGAAGTGCCAATAATTTCACCAGCGCCATCAAGGTGGAAACTGGTAACAGAAGCTAGTGTGCACTCACGTTTACGAGGATCGTGCATCAAACGACGACCTTCAACAAATGATCGAATGATCCAGATCGGCAATTGATGAGAGACAGCAATTGCATCCTTGCCATTGGCAGCATCGCGCGCTGCGAAGATCGATGCCAACATCCGTTGAATCTGTTCTTCGTACGGCTCGCCCCACGAAGGCTTTGCTGGGTTATAGAGATAGCGCCATGACTTGGGATGGCGTAGAACACCACTTCCTAATTCAAATTTCTTGCCTTCAAAAACATTGGCTGCTTCAATTAAATTAGGTTCAGTAACAATGGAAAGTTTATGTTGTGCCGCGATCGGTGCTGCCGTCTCCTGAGCACGCTGCAATGGTGAAGCGAGGATTGCTCCGAGATCGAGTGAAGCTGACCAATCAGCAACAGTGCGTGCCATCGCCTGACCACGCTCAGATAAACGCCAACCAGGTTGGCGGCCATAGAGAATTTTCTCAGGATTTTCGACTTCGCCATGGCGAAGTAGGTGGATTGTCTGAGCCATGAGAGAAGCATATCGGCGTGCCAGCCCCGCGCTTCGCTAGGGTATAGCCATGACAGAGGCAGCGAAGGGCATGAAGCGCGTTGCTTTCTTCGATGTCGACAACACCCTATTGCGAGGTTCGTCACTCTATTTCCTGGGTCGCGGCATGTATCAACGGGGCTTCTTCTCCAAGCGTGATATTTCCGCTTTCGTCCTAGCCAATCTGCGCTATCGCTTAACGGGAACTGAGAATCCGGAAGAGATTGCTCGCGTACAAAATGCTGCCTGCGAATTTATTAAGGGCCACAAAGTTGATGAAATTTTGGCAATTGGTTCTGAGGTGTATGACGAATATGTCTCCCCCGCTTTATGGCAAGGCACGATTGAAATTGCTAACGAGCATTTAAAAAACGGCGAAGAAGTCTGGTTAGTTACCGCGACTCCTGAAGCACTCGCTCACTTAATCGCACTTCGACTTGGCTTTACCGGTGCACTGGGTACAAAAGCGGAAGCAAAGGATGGCGCCTACACCGGCAAAATGATCGGTGCACTTTTGCACGGAAAAGAGAAAGCCCGAGCTATTAAAGAGTTAGCTACAGCACAAGGAATTGATCTCGCCAATTCTTATGCGTACTCCGATAGCCACCATGACATTCCCCTCCTTGAAGCAGTAGGAAATCCTCGTGCGATCAACCCGGATACCATCCTGCAAATTCGTGCCATTCGGGACAACTGGCAGATTCATGATTTCCGCAGAGCGCGGGCGATCAAAGCTTTCTTCGGTCCGATCGCGGCCCGCATAGTTGCGATGGCGGTCTTTGTCTCACCGCCTAAGTCGCGTGACAAAGATGAGAAGGACCGGAAAGCCGAGTAAATCCATGGTCAGAGGGGGCTTCAATTCCCCAGTAAAGTAGGCCAGTTATGTCTACGCCATCTTTTACCGAAGAGCTCCGCTCACGTAGCGATGCCGATTTGGCACGTCTCTTTGAATTGCGGCCAGATTTAGTAACACCGCTTCCAGGTGATCTCTCTGCCTTAGCTGCGCGAGCGAATTCGACACCAAGTTTGATGCGCGCACTCGAGAACCTCAATAAATTCCAACTCGATCTTATTCACGCCACTTGCACACTGGAAGAGCCATTTGCTGCCAGTGAGTTGGTCGCGATAACTGAGAAAAGTGCGACTAACGAGCTAGAAGAACTCTGGCTACGTGGGCTTGCCTATAAAGATGGCAAGAAATTCCGATTGCCTTCCAATCTTCGTAATCTGATTGGTGACGAACCATGCGGTCTTGGCCCGCGCCGATCCCATAAAACCGTTGATTTCGATCTACTCACAACTGCGCCAGCAGCTTCACTCCAAGTTCTCGATCGATTGGTTTGGGGACCACCACGCGGTCAAATCGGAAGTATTAAGAAACCGGGCGCCGCTATCGCTTGGCTATTGGAAAATAACTTCCTCGTTGAATTTGATTCCCAAACTGTTCTCTTGCCGCGCGATATCGCGCTCCATCTTCGTGGTGGCAAAGTCATTAAAGAACTCCGGACATCAGTGCCGGAAGTCACTGGCACCAAGCGTAAACCTGCCGACTTTGATCGCGCTGCAATTGCCAATATCTCGACTTTCTTGCGCTGGTGTGAAGAGCTTGCTCATCACTGGTCCGACGAACCGCCACTCGCGTTGAAATCTGGCGGCGTGGGAATTCGCGATCTTAAGCGCACTGCCGAACATTTAGGCGTTGAAGAATTAGCTGCCGCTTTTATCGCCGAAGTTCTCTATCTCGGTGGCTTGCTGGTTATTGATACCGATGATCAGATTCTTCCCACCAATCTCTTCGACATTTGGATGACTCGTTCACTGGAGGAGCGTTGGCATTCACTCGTCTCAGTCTGGATCGAAAGTTCTCGAGTTGCTGGGTTGATTGGCAAAAGTGATTCAAAAAATATTGCCCCACTGGGACCAGAGCTTGATCGAGCTGGAATTTCGGTAATTCGTAAATCAGTTCTGAAAGCACTTGCTGAAAATCCCGAGCTCGATCCTGACCATGACTCACTTCACGCGCTTCTCAGATGGCGATCACCACAACGCTTCAATAGCGATTATGTTGAATGGAGCCTTCGCGAAGCGGAATGGTTAGGCATCACTGGTCAGGGAGTGATCTCCTCATTTGGAATTGCACTTATTGAAGGTGTCGAAGATTTAGGAATTGAAAGCGCACTACCTAAGCCAGTCGATCATATTTTGATTCAAGCGGATAACAGCGCCATTGCGCCAGGGCCGCTTACTGTTGAACTCTCTAACATGATTGGCACCATCGCCGATATTGAAAGCCGAGGCGGCGCGACCGTCTACCGATTTAGTGAAGCCTCCATTCGTCGCGGACTCGATCATGGCCAAACTGGTGAACAGATTAAAGATTTCCTTAAGAAAACATCTAAAACACCATTCCCTCAACCACTCGAATACTTAATTAATGATGTGGCAAAGCGTCATGGCCGACTTCGAGTCGGTAGCGCTTCCTCATATATTCGTTGTGAAGATGAAGGGCTCTTGCAGCAGATACTTCACGACAAAAAAGTGGAGAGCCTTCGCCTTCGCAAATT
>CAIQXR010000016.1 GCA_903875815.1 uncultured Actinomycetes bacterium | reverse complement strand
TTCAAAATCTTTGCGCCTTTACCGGTGTAGGTATTGTCGAAGTAAACGCCGAGAACTGGGCGAGTGGAGTGACCAGTCGCGACGATCTCATTGAAGACGCGAATCGCTTCATTAATAGGAATAGAGAAGCCAAGGCCAATTGATCCTGACTGACTTGATGCAGCAGATGCTCCGAGAGAAGCAATAGCGGAGTTAACGCCAACGATTCGACCCATGGCATCGGTGAGTGCGCCGCCGGAATTGCCAGGGTTAATCGCAGCATCGGTCTG
Organism: uncultured Actinomycetes bacterium; assembly: GCA_903875815.1. Next base: position 2,525 of record CAIQXR010000016.1, on the reverse strand, counting down.
GATCGCATCCACATACGATTCTGCGCCGGTCGTGCCGGTAGTTACTGGGCGATTGAGTGAAGAGACGATTCCCGCTGTCACGGTGTGATCGAGTCCGAGTGGTGAACCAAAAGCAATCACTTGATCGCCGATCGATAGCGATGATGAATCACCCAAAGCCAGAACGGGAAGATTGCCGCGATTAATCTTGAGTACAGCTAAGTCGTAATTGGTATCGCGACCCACGATGGTGGCATCGACATCATCGCCATTGTCGAGTTCGACAGAAATTGTTCCTGCGCCGCCGACTGCAGCATCGATCACGTGATTGTTGGTGATGATCCAACTGGACGTGCTATTGGATTTAAGAATCGATCCTGATCCAGTATCGCCACCGGATGATGTGGTGACATTGACGGTGACAACAGATGGCGAAACTTTTGCCACAATATTTTTAATGGAAGGCGCACTTGTTGTAGAGCTGGCCGTAGAAGTGGATGCGACTACTGGAGCGCTCTGATCGCCGAGCGTCACTAGGGTACGAGTGACTGGGCAGGTGCCAGTCGAAGTTGCGTAGATGGCGTTGGTCTTATTGTCGACGCAAGCCTTCACGACGTTGGTCCCACTAAAAGTTCCCGCTGCAGTTGCTACGCCACCGGCGACAACGCTGCCAAGGACAAAGCCGATTGCAATCTTTCCGAATGAACTCTTCATCAGACTCCTCCACAACTTAGGGCCAGCAATTTTTCTTGTGGCCATCTGGCGGATAGTTAAATCCACCAACCCTGAGATTCTAAAAGAAAATCCGTAAAGTTTCCTGAGAACTATTTCTTCTCGATATCGCGGATTACGCGGTGGATCTCGGCAGCGATGACTTTAAGTTCAGCCAATTCCTTATTGGCCAACTCGCGCGCCTCTTTTGCGAGCTCAAATTCGCCGAGTGAAGCGGCGTGGGTCTCATTGATCTTCTGCTCAACAGCTGCAGATGAGACATTCTGGCCCACCATGATGATGGAGAGCAGAACTAATTGCAGGAAGGTCTGCGCAACCCACGCGACGATAATGATCGGATCACCTGATTTCAGCGCCGATGGCAGCGAAACAAGTGCAATTGCGGCGAATACATAGGCACACCACATGGTGGCGACTGCGCCGGTGATCTTTGCGGCGAGGGCGGTATTAAATCGTGCGATTCGGCTGGGGTTACTCATACTGACGAGTCTAATAACCGATCTTCGATACTATTGGGATCATGCGCGTATGGTTAAAGAGAATTGCGATTGCCAGCTCACTCGGACTGGTCATCGCCTCTGGTGCCACCTACTTCATCTCCAATACCGCCAGCAAAGCCATCCCACGCTCTAAGGCGCTCAATGGTGCAACCCAATCGGCCGGCGGCGACACCAATATCTTGTTACTCGGCCTAGATTCACGCCGCGATAACAACGGCAACGATCTGCCGCGCAAACTTCTCGACATCATGCATGTGGGATCGTCAAGTTCTATTGGTGGCTACAACACCAACACCATGATTTTGATTCACATTCCAGCTGGCGGTAAGAAAGCTGTCGCGGTATCGATTCCACGCGATGACTATGTCCAAGTGCCTGGTCTTGGCGGACATAAGATTAAAGAGGCTTACGGTCTTGCTAAATATTATGCCGAACTCAAATTAATCAAGGCTGGCGTTCCTAACCCACAACGCGAACAACAGAGCCGCGAAGCTGGACGTACCGCAACTATTCAGACCATTACCCAACTCCTCGGTGTCCCCATCGATCACTTCGCTGAAGTCAATCTTGTTGGTTTCTACGATCTCGCAACTGCGCTCGGTGGCGTACAAGTCTGTTTAAATCACGCCGTTAATGATTCTCATTACTCCGGCGCAATCTTCCCTGCAGGATTGCAGACAATTACCGGCGCCGACGCCCTTAAGTTTGTTCGACAGCGCCACGGACTTCCTAATGGCGATCTCGATCGCACCCATCGCCAGCAAGCATTCATCACTGGCGTGATCACTAAGTTCCGTACCCAAGGAATCTTCGGCGATATCGGAAAGATCTCTGCGCTGCTCAATGTGGCGAAGAAAGATGTCGTTATCGATCAGGATTGGGATGTGCTTGGCTTCTTGCCACAAGCAAAGGCACTTACTGGTGGCCACATCACTTTCCATACCGCGCCAATTCTTAAGTACGGCATGATCAACGGCCAATCGGTCAATGAGATTGATCCCGTTGCTGTTAAGGCATTTGTCCAAAATCTCTTCTATCCCAAGGTTGGCGCCAAGGGCGATACCGTGACGGCAGACACAACTACTGCGAAGAAGATCAATTTCTCCGCTCAAGCAAATGGAAAAGCTGTTGAAGGCAACGGCATTCCATGCGTCAACTAGCGCACGCCCATAACTCGTAGGAGAATCACTCCGTGCCCAAGATCCAAGCCCCGAACCTTATGGCTCATCGCGAATTGCGTCGCCAACAATTGATGGCTGCTGCGATGGAACTTGCACTTTCGGAAGGCGCGCAAGCAATTACCGTGGCCGCTGT
>CAIQXR010000015.1 GCA_903875815.1 uncultured Actinomycetes bacterium | reverse complement strand
TTGCTTCCCAGTGGACCGGCCGGGTCGGTGTAACCATAGATTTCCGAAGAGCTTTTAATTGTTGCAAGTGCGTTCTGCGGAATATGGAAGAGATCGGTCAGGCGATCATCCCATTGGAGTGACTCCAGATCCATGAGCAGAGTTCGGCTGGCATTGGTCACATCTGTCGCGTGAAGACCGCCGCGAATTCCGCCAGAGAGATTCCACAAAATCCACGAGTCCACTGTTCCCAAGCGAAGCTTCCCTGCTTCGGCGGCTACCTGTACCGCAGGAGAATTTTCAATCAGCCAACGCATCTTGCTGCCAGAGAAATAGGGGGCGATAGTGAGGCCACTGGTATGAGTGATGTAACTCTTCTCATCAGAAGTGAATTGATCAAGAATTGATTGGGTGCGAGTGTCTTGCCAGACGATCGCGTTATGGAGCGGTGCGCCAGTGGTGACATCCCATGCAACAACGGTCTCGCGCTGATTGGTAATACCGATGGCGGTGAGATCAGAGCCAATGATTCCTGCTTGAGCGAGGGCGCCAGTGATAACTTCTTGAGTGCGATGCCAAATTTCTAGCGCATCATGTTCGACCCAACCAGGTTCGGGCAATATTTGGCGATGTTCGAGTTGGTGCTGGCCAATAATTCGGCCGGCATGGTCGAAAATCATAAAACGCGTACTTGTCGTACCCTGATCAAGCGAGCCGATGTAACTCATAGCCCCTATCCTAAGAGCATGCCCGTCGATAAGTCAGCCTTGAACCCTGCACAACGCCAAGCAGCCGTGAAGGCGCTGGGTAGCGAAGAGTTCGATATTTTGGTTGTGGGCGGGGGAGTAACTGGCACGGGTATCGCACTTGATGCTGCCAGCCGCGGCCTCAAAGTGGCATTAGTGGAGGCCGAAGATCTCGCTTCTGGAACCTCTTCTCGCTCGAGCAAGCTTATTCACGGTGGCCTTCGATATCTGGAGCAATACGACTTCAAATTAGTTCGCGAGGCTCTTCAAGAGCGCGAACTCATGGTGACAACTCAGTCACCACACTTAGTAAAGCCTGTTCCTTTTATCTATCCACTCACAGAGAAAGTGCGCGAGCGCACCTATGTCGGAGCTGGCCTTGCGCTCTATGACGCACTCCGCGGTTTCAAGCGCGCGCTGCCTAATCACAAACATATGAGTCAGAAGACTCTTCATGAAATTGCGCCATCACTTCGCCTCGATCTCATTACCGGTGGAATTCAATATTTTGACGCTCAAGTGGATGATGCGCGGCACACAATGACGATTGCTCGCACGGCGGCGCATCACGGCGCGGTAATTGCGACCGGCGTTTCCTATGTAGAAGCAACAAAAAAGGGACGTCGAGTCATTGGTGCAGTTGTTGTCGATAATGAGAGTAAGAAGAAAATTAACGTCGCTGCGACCGTGACAATTTTGGCTGGCGGCGTATGGACCGATCCGATTCACGAAGCACTTGGTATTACCCCTGGATATCACGTCACGATGAGCAAGGGCGTTCATATTGCCCTACCCAAGTCAGCGATCAACTCGAAATCCGGCGTCATTCTCAAGACTGCAGTCTCGGTCCTCTTCATCATTCCGTGGGCAGATAAATGGTTAGTGGGAACCACCGACACTAAATACACCGGTGATCCACGCGAACCACTAGCCGATCACGATGATGTCCAATACATTTTGGATCAAGCCAATAAAGTTTTGACGCCAAAAATTTCTGAGAAAGATATCTTGGGTGTTTATGCTGGCTTACGTCCCTTGGTTACTCGCAAGAGCAATTCGCCGACAACAAAACTTTCGCGTGAACATATCGTCGATCACCCGTTGCAAGGCTTCGTCAGTATTGCTGGCGGTAAATACACAACTTATCGAGTCATGGCGGAAGATGCTGTAGATGCTGCCTCCGATGATATTCGCCGAGCAGTACCAGAGTCTCCAACAAAAGAAATTCCACTACTTGGCGCAGATGGCTATAAAGCGATGGTTAATCGCGCTGCACTTATTGCTGGTGAAATGAAACTCACCCAAGAGCAAGTAATGCATTTACTCGACCGATATGGCAGCAAAATTGCTGATATCGCTGAGCTCATTGAAACTGACAAGACGCTGGCCAAGCCGATCGCCAAAGATCTTCCCTATTTGCGTGCTGAAGTTGCTTATGCAATTACGCACGAGGGCGCACGAAATGTTGATGACATTCTTGCTCGCCGCACTCGGATCGCGATCGAGACAGCTGATTTCGGACTTTCGCTGGTCGATGAAATTGCCAAGTTGATGGCGCCTTATCTGGGTTGGAGCGCTGCGGCGAAGAAGAAATCCATCGAGAGCTATCACGCCAAAGTGGAACGGGAAAAAGCTGCGCTTCAGGTAGTGCATTCTTAAGACTTTATTCCTTCACTACTCACTTCCTACATGAGTGGCAGCACTCGTCTTTTTACTTTATCTCATTCGCGATCTGAGTAGCCTCTAAGGCAGGTGATGAGCAAACCGCTCGTCGCGCCAGGAGGCCTTCATGCTTCGTTCGTTGATCAATCTCAACCACCCAGCCCACTATTTTGGTCTTGGACCATTCTCTATTTCGGTCGGCAATGCCGCCATGATCGGCGCGCTGGCAATTCTCTTTATGCTCGCGCTGCTCTTGCCCTTTCCACATAGCGGCGATGCAGCAAAGAAGAAGGGCAAAAAATGAGCGACAGTAAATCCTGGACCGGAATAGTTCGTCGGGCAACACTGGAGAAGATGAAGCCGGAAGATCTGCTTCCTGAAGTTCAACCCGCTTACGTCGCATCGTGGATCTATATCTTTGGAGTGGCGACAATTGCAGCCCTGGTCTCACTTATTGCTTCTGGTCTGATCCTGACGATGCAAGGCCCATCTTGGTGGCATACCTCCTCCATCGGGCATTATGTGAATTCAGTCCACCTGTGGAGCGTTGAACTCTTCTTTCTCTTTATGGTCGCCCACCTGTGGGGAAAGTTTTGGATGGCAGCTTGGCGCGGCAAGCGCACCGCAACGTGGATTACCGGCGTACTGTCATTTGGAGTCTCCATCATCACCGCCTTTACGGGTTACATCATTCAAACAAATTTCGATTCGCAATGGATCGCTACGCAAGCAAAAGATGGTTTCAATGCCATGGGCATCGGTGCCTATTTCAACGCGCTAAACACAGGTCAAGCAATCTTGGTGCACGTTGCACTTTTGCCACTTGCGTTGGGAGCAATCGTGGTTTGGCACATTCTGCTCGTGCGGCGCAAAGGCGTTGTTCCACCTATTGATAACGATGGTCAGATTCGCCGAGGAGCTCTCAAATGACAACAAAATTGATGGTAGATCCCGCTAAAAAATGGGAAGGACCAACTCGTCCGTACGATCTGATCAAAGAGATCGTTATCGCCATTATTGTTGTGGGAGTCCTTGCCTGCGGCTTGGCTTTTGCTTTTAGTTCGCCCGATGAACCAGCAGTTACTCTGAAATCATGGGCGCTTGCCAATCCCAGCGATTTTGTTTCAGTGACGACTGGGGAATTGGCAGGCACAACTACTTCTGCAGGATATGGCGCGCCATATAACCACGCTGCAAAAGGTCAGCATTTCGGGGTTATGAAATTGCAGGACTGGGCCGGAGTGCGAATTCCCATCGATCCGGCAGCAGATTTTGTTGTTAAACCGCTCCTGATCTCAAATGATCCTGCCGGCATATCGGCAGTGGGGATCTGGAAGAGTGCAACGAATGATCAGCAAGCTAAGTGGGCGAGTACTTATGCTGATGCGTTGGGGAAGAAGCCAGGGGCGGTAACACTTGCCGATTCGTCCCATAGTTTTGGACCTGTACCGCAACTTGCAACATCACTTTTGGCGATGGCTCAGTCTGGTGCGCTCGACGGTGCTCTCGCAACGAGTGATACCCCGCTACCTACCAACTTCACCAAGCCTCTGCTCTTCTTGGCAGATAGCGATGGCTACTTCGGAGATCTCGCAGCCAAGGCTCATCTCAGCGGTGATCAATGGGGAGTGATGAATGAGACGGGTTCATGGCCGGGTCAATCCTGGCTCTGGCTGTTCTCATTCTGGTATCAAATAGATCCATTTAAGTCATCGGATAACGCAGACACCATCATTATGTTATTGATGGGTGTTCTCACTCTGGGTCTTGCACTCTTGCCATTGATACCTGGCTTACGCGCAATTCCTTACAAAATACCGGTGCATCGATTGATCTGGCGGAACTGGTATCGCTCGCAGAAATAATGACGGCTAGTTAGAAACAACGCCCGTATCAGATTTTGGTGCGGGCGTTGGTGTTGCCATTGAACTTGAGACTGATGGCCAAATGAACCACTTCGTAAGCGCTGGAATCATGCTCCCAACAAATACATAGGAGTGTCCGCCTGGCGCCACAACGACCGTACTTGGCACTTTCATGGATTTAAGTTGGGCTGCCCAACTCACTGCTTGACCACGAATTGGATGGGTGTAGTCATCTTTGCCTTCAGCCATAAACCAGCGAAAGTTTTTTGCCACCGTTAAATAATTGGCGGGTGTTTGTGCGGCAATCTTCTTGGAACTACTAAATGCACCAGTGAGATCGTCAACCACGAAATACCCCGAGATCGTGGCAATTTGCGAGAAGAGTTCAGGATGATGCAAACCAATAATTCCAGCGCCGTACCCACCCATGGAGAATCCAGATATTGCGCGCATTTCTCGAGTGCGCAGATGATCACCTTCTACCGCTGGAATAACTCGAGTCGTTAGCCAAGTTTCAATCATGGCCTTGCCATCGGCCGAATCTGCCCACTCTGAATCAATATGAGTTTTCGCATTTCCATCGGGAAAGACGGCAATAAAGGGACGCACTCCTGCAGTGAAGGCTTTCTGCAAATTAGCGACGTAACCAGTGACCATAGATTGCGGTGAGCCCGGCCAACCATGTAAGAGATAGACAACTGGCAATGTGTTGATATCGGTATTGCCGACATCGGGGATCCATTCATAGACGTCGCGAATGGGCAGGTCCTTTTCCGGGCTTGCTACATGAAGGATTTTTAGCCCCTTGATGGTGGCTGCCTGCGTGGGGGTGGGGGAGTAAAGGAAGAAGGTGAGAGCGGCCAGGCTCACAGCAAGCGCTAAGGCTGAGTGCGCAACTTTCCGCCGCCGAGACATTAGGCAAGAGTAATGGCGCCATGTGCGGATGGCGAGTGAAAAGAAATGTGAGAGAATTTGGCTATGAGAATCCGCACCCGCGCCGTAGCAATCGTTGCTACCTCCGGCATGAGCGCTGTCCTTCTCGCACTTCCCGCAGTTGCGGATACAAATCATGCGGCACATTCGCCAGCACCGTCAGCATCGCCTACTGCAAGTAAGAAGCCGGGTCTCACTGCTGATCAAAGAGTTGCTTTAGCTGCAGCGCAGTCTGCTTATGCCACTGCAGTAGCAAATGCTCGTGATGGATTCTCACGCGCAGTCGCCGACGCCAAGTCAGTCATGGATCAATCGATTGCTGCAGCTGGAAAAGATAAGGCGGCGATCGCGCTTGCCAAGCAAACTTTCAAAGATAGTTATAACCAGATTTTTCAGGCGCTCAGCGCTAGTTTGAATTCAGCTAAAGCTGCCTATGAGGCAGCTAAGCAAGCAATCAATTAGATCAAATACTTTCAATAAATCCTTGGTGCGGAAGGTGGGACTTGAACCCACACGCCGTAAAGCACAGGTTCCTAAGACCTGCGTGTCTGCCATTTCACCACTCCCGCGGGTGTAACAAGGCTTAGGTTAAAGCACTCGGCGCAAAGATCCAAACGCGAGCGCAGGGGCGCTGGTAAACGCTAACCTTCTCGCATGAGCGCCGTACAGGATCAAATTGCTGCTGCTGTACTTGATGCGCTAGTTGCTGCACAGCTCGGCTGTCCGCTTCCTCAGGAAATTGCCCTCGAGCGCCCAAAAAATCGCGATCATGGCGATTATGCAACGAATATCGCACTCGCCCTGGCAAAGCCTGCTGGCAAATCACCACGCGAAGTCGCAGAGTTAATCGTTGCGGCGCTCAAAGAGAATGAAGCAATCTCTGCCGTCGACATTGCCGGTCCTGGATTTATCAATATCACTGTGGCTAAAAGTTCCCAGGCGGTAGTTATTACAAATGCACTGACCCAAGGAAAACTATTTGGACATGGCCAAGCACTCGCTGGCGTGGCGATCAATTTAGAGTTTGTCTCAGCTAATCCCACTGGGCCTCTTCATTTGGGTCATACCCGATGGGCGGCCGTTGGCGATGCGCTCGGTCGGGTCCTCAGCGCAGCTGGCGCGAAAGTTACGCGCGAGTTCTATGTCAATGACCGCGGTAACCAAATGGCGCTCTTCGGAAAATCAATTCGCTCTTCTGCTCTCGGTCAACCTCGCCCTGAAGATGGTTATCACGGTGCTTATATTGACGATATTGCGGCAGAAATCGTCGCGACTCATCCGGAATATAAAGATCTTCCCGAAGAGCAATCAGATGCAGCATTTCTGCAGGCGGGTTATCAACTTCAGTTAGCGCAGCAGCAACGCGTTCTCGATGGCTTTGGCACGCACTTTGATAACTGGTTCTCTGAGAAGAGTTTGTACGAAAAGGACTTTTTCCAACATTGTCTCGATCGCCTTCGCGCCCAAGGACATGTCTATGAACTCGACGGTGCTACTTGGTTGCGCACGACTGATTTTGGTGACGACAAAGATCGCGTGATGATCAAATCTGATGGCTCATTCGCTTATTTTGCCTCCGATTCGGCCTATTACATCTCTAAGCGTGAGCGTGGTTCAGATATTTCCATTTATATGTTGGGCGCTGACCACCATGGCTATGTCAATCGACTCAAAGCAATCGCAGCATGTGCTGGTGATAACCCTGATTACAACATCGAGATTCTTATTGGTCAGTTAGTCAAGATCATGGAAGGTGGCGAAGAGCTCAAACTCTCTAAGCGAGCCGGAACGGTAATTACTTTGGAAGAGTTGGTGGAGAAAGTGGGCGTCGATGCTGCGCGCTACACCTTGATTCGCTACCCCGTCGATACTCCGATGGTCATGGATGTTGATATTTTGCGAAGTCGCACCAATGAAAATCCGGTCTACTACGTGCAATATGCCCATGCTCGCATTTGCGCCGTACTGCGAAATGCATCTGACTTGGCCATTGCCTACGGTCTCGATCATTTCAATGGCGAGTTATTAGAGCACGAGCGCGAACGGGAATTGATGGGCTTGCTTGCTGAATTCCCTCGAATTGTTGCTGGCGCGGCCGAACTTCGCGAACCGCACCGAGTGGCGCGCTATGTGGAAGAGCTTGCTGGCGTTTATCACCGGTTCTACGCCGATTGCCGCGTTCTTCCGCTCGGAGACGAAACCCCATCGGCCCTTCACAGTGCTCGCGCCACGCTCTGCGCAGCAACTGCTCAAGTTATTGCCAATGGCCTCGAACTATTAGGCGTGAGCACGCCGGAGACGATGTAGTCATGACTTTTCTTCCTGAGGTCTATTCAACAAATTCAGCGGTCAGCAATGGCGAGCTCACTATCGCGGGTATCCGGGCTGCAGCTCTCGTCCGGGAATTTGGTTCGCCACTTTTTGTTATGGATGAGGATGATTTCCTTAGTCGAGCAACGGCGTGGAAGAGCGCTCTCGATCGCCACTTCGGCCCCGCTGCTGGCAATGTTTATTACGCCTCTAAATCTTTCACCTGTATTGAAGTGGCTAAGTGGATTAAATCGGTCGGAATCGGAATTGATGTCTGCACCGCGGGGGAGATGGCAGTTGCTCGTGCTGCAGGTTTTCCACCCGAATTGATCGAAGTTCATGGAAATAATAAATCGATTGAAGAGATCACTACTGCAATTGAAATTGGCGCC
>CAIQXR010000014.1 GCA_903875815.1 uncultured Actinomycetes bacterium | reverse complement strand
GTCATCACGAGCGGACGTCATCGCGTGGATACCGATCGTGTTGCACGCGGGTTGGGTGTTCAGAAACTCGGCAAAGTCGATGCCACATATGTGAAAGAACAATCGGGTTTTGCTATTGGTGGCGTGTCACCGATCGGGTGGGTAAATCCCGCAACCGTGGTGATCGATAAAGCACTTTCAGATTACGACGTTGTCTGGGCTGCTGCCGGCCATCCGCATTCGGTATTTGCTACCTCCTACGCAGAGCTCTTGGCCGCGACCGATGCTTTTCCTATGGTTGTCGGAGACGAGTAATTTCACATGGCATCGCAACAAACCATTGCGCCTCGAAAGGTGCAATTAACCACTCGCGCCGATGTGGAGATTGTGACCATGAGAAGCGATTGGAGCCTCCAGCGATGAGTATCTATGTTGAGCGCACTGGTACTGGCGAACCACTCCTCTTAATTCACGGCATGGGCTCGGCCGCAACTACCTGGCGACCGCTCACCCCTCATTTGCACAATTCTTTCGAAGTTATTGCGGTCGACTTACCTGGCCACGGCCATACTCCGCTTGATCCCCAGCAAGCGATGGATCCCGTTTCATTAGCGGAATTAGTTCTTCGCACAATGACTGAGTTAGAAATCGAAAGTGCGCACATTGTTGGAAATTCACTGGGAGGTTGGATTGCACTGGAACTTGCCGCAGCGCATCCCGATCGCGTTCGCTCTCTGACTGCACTCGCGCCAGCTGGGTTGTGGCTAACTCCGTACACATCGCGAATTCCAGGAAGTGCCCCGACTCGATTATTAGCGCGAGGTTCGGTGGCATTGGCACCTTCCTTATTGAAGAGAGAATGGGCGCGCAAAATAGGCTTTAGCGCAGTATCGCCGAAGTGGCGCGATCTCGATTTTCAGACTTGTCTGGATGCCGCAACTGCGATGGGGACCTCGACCGGATATTTCCCCGCTTGGGATGCGTTGCTTCTCAAACGTTTCGATAAAGAAGTTTCGCCAAGTGTTCCCACGACAATTATTTTTGGCGATAGCGACAACACGTTGCCAGCTCGCACTTGCCAAGAACGTTCACTTGCTCCCGCTCATGCCAAGTGGATTGTTCTCTCCGAATCAGGTCATGCACCCATGTGGGATCACCCGGTCGAAGTGGCACAAGAGATTATTGCGACAGCAGGCATGGCATGAAAATAACGCTCTTTTATTCTTGGGAGATTAAGCGAACATCGATTCCACTTGCACTCTGGCATATGGCTGTCGATCGACTGGCACTCTCTCGCAATCCAAATATCTCTTTCTTTAAATCACTCGGAACTGGCCGTGGCGAAACTTTCACACCATCCGATGCCGATGCCACGCGATGGGCGCTCCTCATTGTCATTGAGGAGAACGCAGTCGAAAAATTTCACAATAGTGCGCTCATCAATAGTTGGCGCAGTTTCGCACTCCACGAATATCGAGCCACGCTGGCACCGATTGCCTCTCATGGACAATGGAGCAAGCACGAACCCTTTCTCGCATCTGCGCCAGCGGAGTGGGATGGGAAAATTGCTGCCATCACTCGAGCCAGAATTAAGCCGCGGATGAATCGTCGCTTCTGGAGAAGTGTTCCAGCGGTGAACAAAAGTCTGCATGCCTCACGAGGACTGATTGCAGCGCTCGGCATTGGTGAAGCCCCGATTGGATTGCAGGGCACCTTCTCTATCTGGGCGAGTTCGGGGGCGTTACGGGATTTTGCGTATCGAGGCCAGGCTCACCAGCACGTCATTGCCAAGACCGAAGAATTGGGCTGGTATTCGGAGGAACTCTTCGCACGATTTGCTCTTATCGAAGAGCGAGGCAGAATTAGCACATGTCGATCCGCAACTACCAACCCCGCCGACGGGATTTAGCTAGCGCAGGTCGCAATCGAATTCTTCTGGGATTACTCGCCTTCACCATAGCGCTGCAAATGTCCTATCCGCTTATTCACGGCAACGCCCTCACGACCATCACCATCTGCACCGTCATTGCCGGTGCAATCACCATGCTCTTTCATGCACTCACCGCTTACGGGTTCCGATACTTCCTCACCTATCTCATTCTTACCTTTGCCTTTGCTATGGGCGTTGAAGAGTTGGGACTTCACACTGGTTGGCCGTTTGGTCAATACACCTACAGTCCTTCACTTGGCTTACACCTCTGGGGAATGCCGGTGCTCGTTCCATTTGCATGGATCATGTTGGCTCATCCGGTTTTAGTTGCAGCACGGCGGTTCTGTACATTCTGGATATTTCTCTTTGGCGGCCTTGGACTCATGGCCTGGGATCTCTTCCTCGATCCACAAATGGTTGCTGCCGGACGATGGAGTTGGCATAACTCGACGCCGCACGTTCCCTT
>CAIQXR010000013.1 GCA_903875815.1 uncultured Actinomycetes bacterium | reverse complement strand
GCAAAGAGAACACGGTTATTTGAACCGCTCTTCTTTGATGCAGTCGCAGAGACTGATGATGACTTAGGAGCAGCCTTTGCAGTCGGCGTTGTCGCTGGCACTACAGCTGGTGTTGTAACAATTGTTGCAACTGGAGCTGCTGACTTCTTGGCAACTTTCTTCGCTGCTGCTTTCTTTGCAGGAGCTTTCTTCGCTACCTTCTTAACGGAAGATTTCTTGGCTGCTGCCTTCTTAGCAGGCGCCTTCTTTGCTGACTTTTTTACTGCCACGTGGAACTCCTTGTTGAATCAGTTAAATGAGCTGAATGGCTAACTAAGCACTAGGAGAAGCCTACCTCAGCGTTAAATTAATCGAGTTATCTCTGGCGCGATGGCGCGCAGAGCTTGGCCTCGGTGGCTGATCGCATCCTTCTGGCCATGCGCAAATTCACCCAAAGTCTGGTCAAAACCGTCGGGCTGAAAAATCGGGTCATACCCAAATCCCGCATTGCCCCGCGGGGCCTCCGTAATCGCCCCACGGAGAAATCCTTCGCGGACCGTCTCGTTGTCATACGACGGGTGGTCATGAGGAAAGGAGAGCGCCACAGCGCAGGTGAAGTGCGCACTTCGCTCGTTATTGGGCACGCCTTGGAGTTGCTGCAAAACTTTCGCAGTATTGGCCTGATCATCGCCATGCACGCCCGACCAGCGCGCCGAATAGATTCCCGGATCGCCACCGAGGAAATCAATACATAAGCCAGAATCATCGGAGATCGCGGGGAGACCAGTAACGAGGCTGACCTCTCGACTTTTCAGCAGTGCATTTTCAATAAAAGTTGAACCTGTCTCTTCCACGTCAGGTAGATCTGGAAAATCTGCCAACCCGAGAACGCGAATATCCGTGGCGTACTCGCTCAGCAATCGTTCAAATTCTGCAATTTTGCCAAGGTTGCGAGTGGCAAGGACGATCTCTCTACTCATGCGTTAAGGGCGGCGACCTGAAGTGCAGAGAGCTCGGCGCAGCCTGCCACCCCGAGATCAAGTAGGGCATTGAGCAAAGTGCGATCAAAGGGCTTACCTTCAGCAGTCCCCTGCACTTCAACAAAATTTCCATCAGCAGTGCAGACAATATTCATATCAGTCTCCGCACGGACATCTTCCTCGTAACAGAGGTCAAGCATCGGAACGCCATCAATGATTCCCACACTAATTGCCGAAACACCCTGGATGATGGGTTGGCGATCGGCGATGATGTGGCCTTCCTTCTTCGCCCAATTGATGGCATCCACCATGGCGACATATGCACCAGTGATAGCCGCAGTGCGTGTACCACCATCGGCCTGAAGAACATCACAATCCAAAACCAAAGTATTTTCGCCTAGCGCCTTCATGTCGACAACGGATCGCAGTGAGCGACCAATGAGTCTGGAAATTTCTTGCGTGCGTCCGCCTAATTTGCCTTTAACGCTTTCGCGATCAGAGCGGGTGTGAGTCGCGCGTGGCAGCATTGAATATTCAGCGGTCACCCACCCACTTCCCTTTCCAGTGAGCCAACGAGGAACGCCAGGTGTAAACGAAGCGACGCAGAGCACGCGAGTGTTACCGAACTCAACGAGTACAGATCCCTCGGCATTGTTCAACCAATTACGTGTGAATTTCACTTGGCGCAGGTCGGCAGGTGTGCGCTTATCGATACGGCTTGCTGACATAAGAGATCTCTCTTCGTTAGATGGAGTGTGGAATTAAATATGTGATTGAACGTGACTGACTTCTGGACCAAGAAATCTGCGAGCAAGGGCAGAGAAGCCTTGTGCATCACCGGTAGCGACAAATGTGTAATTCGGCTTAGCTTGGAGTGAGAGTAAATCCTTCTCAACTAAGACGCGGTAGAGATCTTTTGCAGTCTCTTCGGCGCTCGACACCAAAGTGACTTCATTTCCCATGACATAAGAAATTACACCGGTCAGAAGCGGGTAGTGAGTGCAGCCCAAGACCAAAGTATCGATTTTCTCTGACTTCAGGGGTGCTAGATATTTTTCAGCAACTTCCGTGACTGCCTTACCCGACGTCTCGCCGCGTTCGACGAATTCCACAAATTGCGGACAGGCAACGGAGGTAATTTCCAATTGCGGTGCAGCAGCAAATGCGTCGAGGTAGGCACCCGAATCAATTGTTGCTTGTGTGCCAATCACTCCGACTTTTCCGGTGCGAGTAGCTGAGACAGCGCGACGCGCCGCTGGCTGGATAACTTCAACGATAGGAATGGAGTAACGCTCCCGAGCGTCACGAAGCATCGCCGCACTTGCCGTGTTGCAGGCAATAACGATTGCTTTAACGCCGGCTTCTACAAGTTGATCTAATATTTCAATGGCGAAGGTACGTACTTCAGCAAGTGGCCTTGGTCCATACGGACCACGCGCAGTATCGCCCACATAGAGAATTGATTCGTGCGGTAATTGATCGATGATTGCCCGAGCTACCGTGAGGCCACCAACGCCAGAATCAAATACGCCAATGGGTGAATCGGCAGAAATCGCTGAGGTGCTCACCATCTGAGTCTAACTTCTTAGGCGAGAGAACTACTGCATCATGGCAGTCAGTAGGTTCTCTTGTAACCAGCCTAACCAGTAGTAGACCGCGTAAACCGGCTTCTGCGGATCTGAATCAGGGAGCAATTCGAAGGAAGCAAAGCTCTCCGCCTCGATATTCAGACGCACCGAGAGCGCTAACCGAAGGTCATTTATTCCCATGAGCCAGGTGTCCGCGCTGAGATCTTCGATAACGCCATCTCGCTCTTCATCGACAATAACGGTGAGCTCTTCGCGCATCTGGCGCAAGATACGTTGCTTACTCCCCCGCAATTGCGGTTCGGTATACCGACGAAAATCTGATGCAGCTTCCGGATCGGCATAAGCATTTGGCAACAACCGCAGCAGAACAGGATCTTCCGGGGCAGCAATTTCACTAGGCATTGCCATCAATTGCGCAAAGGGATCACTGGAATCGTAGTGGTGAAAAAAATCTCCTTCGCCCAATAATTCTAGAAGTTGCTCCACGAGATTGATCAAGATATGCGCTTCATCAATAGTGAGATCGAGTGAAAAACCCTCGCTTACCTTTTCAAATCGTGACATAGATTTTCCTGCCTAAATCTTGTCATCGCGTTGAAGTGTGGCCCATAGCCCGTGCTCGTGGAGGCGTTGAACATCGCGCTCCATCTCCTCGCGTGAACCAGAAGAGACCACTGCACGCCCTTCATTATGAACTTGCATCATTAATTCATGAGCGCGTTCATCAGAGAAATTGAAGAGTTTTTTAAAGACAAAAACTACGTAACTCATTAAATTCACTGGGTCATCCCACACAATCGTGGTCCACGGGCGATCGAAGAGCTGTTCGACGCTGACATCGGGCGAAGTAAGTGTGCTCATCACTCGCTACCGTACCACTGGCAGATCATCACCGGATGAGGATAACAACCGGATCTGTTGTGGTGGCGGCAAATTGTGGATCAGCAGGAATCGTCAACCGGAGTTCCTGCCCTCCTATGGCTGTTGATGAAGTGGAAATAGTGAATCGTCCGGTGCTGTCGGTGATGGCGCTATGGAGCGGATCAAGTGAAACGCTGACGCCGCCTGAACGCGGAAGAATAAATCCAGTGAGGGAATAGGAAGTGCCAGCTCGAGCAGAACTTGGCGCGTTCCACGAGATCAGACGCGAGATTGCTACTGCAGCTTCCGGTGAATCGCCTTCGAGCAGACTCCAACTTCCGGTAGAGATAGCTCGGAGCGATGCATTTTTCGCAAACAGGGTCCGTACTTTTATCGATCCATCGGTACTAGTTGTTCCGGAATAAATTGTTCGCCAATCTCCGCCCGCACTCTTCTCTTCGATGCGCGCTGGCAAGTTGGCGATGGGAGTCTTGTCGGTTCGTGAAAATTGTGCAGTAATGGCAATCGGCACGCCATAGGAAGCACTCGGCGCACTTACTGAGATGCTGGCCACTACGGGATCGGGCGCAATCGTCTGCCCATAACTACGAAGAGCAGTGATCGCCGATGGATCTTCCATTCCTAGCGTCCATTCGGCAATTCCGGCAATGTGATACTTCGTCACAAAATTGGCCCGAAGTAGAAAAGCTTGCGGATCTTGATACCAGACGGTGCGCTGGGCCGAGCAACTTGTGGCTTGGCCTGCTTTCGTTAACCCGCTATAGACCTTGGTATAGGTAAAGGTACTTTCACCATATTTGGCAACATAAGTCGGAGTTTCGCTATAGGTACTCGCAAGTGTGCTGGCATTTCGCATCACGAATGTTGCTGCCGAAGCTTTCGGAGTGATGGTTGCTGCCACATCCACTGGGCAAGTACCGGTAACACTGGTGATCCAATCTCGACCGTATCCCGGCACGCCCAAGTAAATCTTTGAAGCAGGGATAACCGAGACGGCATATTTCAACGCATCCTCAGTCCATGTAATGGGACCGATCGGGCCGGGATTAGCGATCGAGTAGTCATAAGCCATGATGCGAAGTTCATCAATCAGCGAACCAATCTGCGACCAGGCATAAACGTAATAGCCCTTCTTGCCCGTGGTTGGATCGAAGAGAACGGGTGTGGTGACAGAGAGCGTCTTGCCCTGTGCATGAAGCGCTGTCGATAAATCTGAGATGAATTTAACCCAATTAGGACTCGTGCTATCCCAGGTCGTATTTCCATCGACAAACGCAAAATTCTCAAAATCTAAATCAATTCCATCGTATTGATTACTCATCACTAAATTGAGAATCGCCCGTACAAGATTTGCTCGTGACGCATCCTTTGCAATAAGTCCTGCCAGTACGCCCTTTGCGGTGCCATCAGTAATAGTGGGAACTATCCGCAAATTGAGGGTGCGAAAGGTAGAGAGCGGTTGTGCCATCGGAATGGATGGATTGGCGGGTGTATATAAATCGGTGATCGTGTTTTGATCTTTGACGGTGTACCAAAATGGATTGACTGTTTGCATCAAATCGCTGTTTGTCATCACATCAGGAAGGGCTGTCTTCATTCCGTAATACGGAAGCCAGCCAGTGAGAATCTTTCTTGTTGGTGCATCTGCCTGTGCCGGCGAGCTGGTGAGTCCGAATGCGATCGCGCAGAAAATGAGAAGCGAAGCTACCTGGCGAGGCAATTTCTGCAGGCGCCGGTTCACTATTCCTTCTTTAAGCCGTCGTAAATACTTTTACAGGTCGGACAGATGGGAAATTTCTCGGGGTCGCGAGTAGGAACCCATTTCTTCCCACAGAGCGCTTTCACTGGCTTGCCAGTCACTGCCGACTCCACAATCTTCTCTTTGCGCACGTAATGTGCGAAGCGTTCGTGATCCCCGTCCTCGTGGGAAGTTCGAAGATCGCCTTCAGTTCCTTGATCGAGACGGGTGTCAACAAGCGTGTCGCCGAGCGGCTTGGAGAAGATTCCCATGCGGTAATACTAATCAATAAATGCCGAGCAATCCCGTACCCTTATCCAATGAAAGATCTCCTTCGCACCGAAGATCTCAGCCGCGCTGATGTCGAACTGCTACTTTCGACAGCGGCGGATTTCGCTCGCAACCCACTCAGCGCAGCCACCGCGCTTGCCCACCAGAGTGTCGCGATCTACATGACTAAACCTTCGACACGTACTCGCTTGGCATCTGAGACTGCCGTAGCTCATCTCGGTGGAACGCCGATCTTCCTGCGCGGCGATGATCTCCAATTAGGACGCGGCGAAACGATTGCCGATACGGCTCGTATTATCAGTGGTTTTTCGGCAGCGTTAATCGTGCGCACATTTGCGCAATCCGATGTCGATGAGCTCGGCAAATATTCAAGCATTCCCGTCATTAACGCTCTTACCGATGATGACCATCCCACCCAGTTACTCGCTGACTGGATCACCATTCGCGAAGTCTTCGGCGCCGATATTGCTGGTCGCAAATTTACTTATATTGGCGATGGCAACAATATGGCCCATGCCTGGCTCACCATGGGAGCGATCATGGGCGCACATGTTGTTGCGGCAACTCCCCCAGGAAAATTTGCTCCCGATCCACGCGCCATAGAGAGCGCGCGTCGGATTGCTGCCGAAACCGGGGCAACGATTGAGATTACTCACGATCCCGAAGCAGCCGCGAAAGATGCCAGTGCGCTTTATACCGATGTGTGGATGTCGATGGGCGACCCTGAATCAGAGCGAAGTGAAAAACTTGCTGCGCTCTCGCCTTTTGCCGTCACGCCAGAATTAATGTCATTGACTGCCAAGGACTCGATCTTTATGCACTGCTTACCTGCACACCGCGGTGAGGAAGTTGCAGCTGAAGTGATAGATGGCGAGAAATCTGTTATTTGGCGTGAGGCATATCATCGCCGAACAACAATTCAAGCGATTTTGTATCACACCGTTCGCGGTGAACTCACCGGACGAAAGTAATTATTTACTAATTAATTTTCGGTGACTTCGCGGGGCGCACTCTTGTGGGCATCGCGCACATCCATCGGAATTGTTCCCATGCGACCACTTTGGAAATCTTCCACAGCCTGAATCACTTCTGCTTTGGTATTCATAACAAAGGGGCCCATCCAAGCAATGCTTTCGCGAATCGGTTCGCCACCCAAAATGATCACTTCAAGGCTTTTACTACGTGAGTCCTGCTTATCGGCTGCGCGCACAACCAGGTAATCCCCATCGCTCATGACTGCTAACTGTCCGCTATGGAAAGGTTGGCGCTCCTCGCCTGCCAAACCTGCACCGGCCATCGCATAAACAAGTGCGTTGTAATTCTTTTGCCACGGTAGGCGTAGTTCTGCCCCAGCTGCAATCGTTGCATGGACGACGGTGATGGGAGTCTGAGTCACGCCAGGACCTTCGTGTCCACCGACGCTTCCTGCGATTACGCGAATGAGCGCGCCGCCATCGTGGGAAGCAAGGAGCGCAACATCTTTCGCTCGTACATCTTGATAGGCAGGCGTTGACCACTTCTTAGAAGCAGGGAGATTTACCCACAATTGAAAGCCATGGAAGAGACCTCCGCTCATCACCAAATGCTCAGGCGGAGTTTCGATATGAAGAATTCCGGCGCCGGCAGTCATCCACTGGGTATCGCCATCAGTAATAGTTCCACCGCCACCATGATTATCGCGGTGGTCAAAGATGCCATCAATAATGTAAGTAACGGTTTCAAAGCCGCGATGCGGATGCCACGGAGTTCCTTTGGGCTCACCTGGTGCGTAATCGACTTCACCCATTTGATCCATCATGATGAAAGGATCGATCGCTTCGAGTGCCGCGCCAGCAAATGCCCGACGAACCGGGAAGCCTTCACCCTCAAAACCAGAAGGCGCAGTAGAGACGCTCTGCACGCGACGAGCGCGATCAGTTGGCTCCACGATGACGCGAGGAAGTACGGTGATATCGGCGACGCTTACAGCAGGCATGAACTACTCCTCATTAAGTAGATTCGTTGAAGATTCAACTAACGTGAGTATAGAACAAAGAAAGCAGCACTTCTATTCCAAGACTGGGGTAATCCAAGTCACCGAAGCGCTTACCGGTGGGAGCGTGCGAGGAATTTTTCTTTACACCCGGGTGCACAGAAGTAGTAATCAACGCCATCAACCTGCGCCCGAGCCGGTGCATCCGAAATGCGCACCTGCATTCCGCAGATGGGATCTTGGGCAAATTCCGAGCTCGTCTCCGATTTGGTGAAGTGAAGCCAAATCACCAGACCCAGAACTACGAGAGCGAGACCATCGAGAATGGTTGTGGCATTGGCACCGAAATGTTTCGTGCTCATCACCATATTCATTCGAGTGGGAGTTAAGCCCAAACCGTGGAAAATTGCCTCAGTCAGCAGTCCGCTGATGCTCATGATCGCCCAAAATAATGGAACAAGCCGAGCAGTCAGCGCTCCCCCATAATATTTTCGGTAAATAAGTATGAGCGGCAACGAGAGCAAATCCGCGAAGATGAAGGAGATAGTTCCTCCAAAGGAGATGCCGCTGGACCAGAGCGATGCGGCGAGCGGCACATTTCCTACCGAACAGACCAAACT
>CAIQXR010000012.1 GCA_903875815.1 uncultured Actinomycetes bacterium | reverse complement strand
TCGCGATGCCTTCAATCGATAACTAACGGCCATGCTCTCCCTCTTCTTCGTGCCAGAGATCGCCGATGGCCCCGCCATTACCGTCACGGGCGATGAAGCACACCACGCCGTGACTGTCGTTCGCCTTTCTGTGGGTGATCGCGCACTTCTCTCCGATGGCGCAGGAAAGTGGGCGGAAGTGGAAGTGCTTTCCACGTCGAAGAAGAGTTTTGACGCCGGGGTAATTTCCCGAGGTTTCCAAGCGGCCACTTCACCTCGCCTTACGGTGGTCCAAGCGCTCACAAAATCTGATCGCACCAAGGAGATGCTCGAACTCCTTGTTCAAGCGGGCGTTGACCAAATAGTTCCGTGGGCTTCTGCTCGCTCTATTTCTAAATGGCAGAGCGACTCGCAATCCAAATGGGAGAGCGCAGCGCTGGCTGCAGCAAAACAGGCACGTCGTTTTTATATTCCATCGATTAGCGACCTGGTCACGACCGAGAAGATCGCTGGCGAAAATATTCTTGTGCTCCACGAATCCGCAACTACTTCGCTCTCACAAATCGTGAGCGCCGATTGGGCAGATAAGGCTGACATCACCCTAGTCATTGGACCAGAGGGTGGCATCTCCCACGAGGAGTTAGCGATATTAGAGTCGCATGGCGCCGAGACCGTGCGCATGGGTACCCCAGTATTTCGCAGCGCACATGCTGGCGCAGCTGCGCTTTCAGCTGTGCAAGCGTTGATAGGAAAGTGGTGAGAAGTGAATTCACATCCAGATTGCATCTTCTGCAAATTCGCAGCAAATGAAATTTCGGTCCCGAAGATTTTTGAGAGCGATCGAATTTTTGCCATCAATGACATCGCCCCACAAGCGCCCACTCACATTTTGATAATCCCTAAGTTCCACAGTGAGAACGCGGCGGCTACGGCGCTGGAACAGGCCGGAACCCTTGACGAGCTATTTCTGGCGGTCGGAGATATCGCTGCCGATCTAGGAATTTCGGATTATCGGACCGTCTTCAACACTGGCGCAGGCGCAGGCCAGAGCGTCTTCCATGCCCATCTGCACCTGCTCGCGGGTCGTGCATTCGCGTGGCCACCCGGTTAAAAGTAGGATTAATCGCAATGGAGCCCGAACTGATTACCGTCCCATCCGCTATTCCCATGGTCGCACTTCTTGGGCCAGCCGATTCTTACCTTCGAATGTGGGAGCAAGCCTTTCCTGCTATCCGAATTTCCATTCGAGGCAATGAAATTTCCGCGCAAGGCGACTTGGCCCAATGTGCTCATTTCACCTCCGTTATTGAAGAGCTCCTCGTACTACTTCGCGGTGGACAAATCCTTAACGCTGAACTGATCTCTCGCAGCATTGCGATGTTGGCGAAGAATCCTGAAGGCCATCCCGCAGAAGTCCTCTCACTAAATATTTTGAGCAATCGCGGTAAATCCATCCGCCCCAAGACCACAAATCAAAAGGCCTATGTCGATGCGATCGACCAGAACACCATCACTTTTGGCGTTGGGCCAGCAGGATCAGGTAAGACTTACTTAGCGATGGCGAAAGCGATCGCGGCGCTTCAAGCCAAAGAAGTAAATCGCATTATTCTCACTCGCCCAGCGGTAGAGGCAGGGGAGCGACTTGGATTCTTGCCGGGAACGCTGCAAGACAAGATCGATCCTTATCTACGGCCTCTCTTTGATGCGTTGCATGACATGATCGATCAGGAATCCATTCCGCGTCTCATGCAAGCCGGAGTTATTGAGATCGCCCCACTCGCATACATGCGCGGTCGTACTCTTAATGATTCATTTATCATTCTTGATGAAGCACAAAACACCTCGGCCGAGCAGATGAAGATGTTCCTGACTCGATTGGGTTTTGGCTCGAAGATGGTCATCACTGGCGATATCACCCAAGTAGATCTACCCCATGGCGCCCAATCTGGGCTCAAGATTGTCCACGAAATTCTCGATGGCGTTGCCGACATTGAATTCGTTCAACTTAATTCAGAGGATGTAGTCCGCAATCGACTGGTGGGGGAGATCGTTAATGCCTATGGTCGCTTCGACGCTGCAAAGCCAGTAACGCCACCTCGCTCAGTACGGGCATAGCGATGATTGAAATTACCAATGAGCACGACCTTGCCTGCAATGAAAGTGCGATCATCTCTGCTGCCACTTATGCGCTCGACAAAATGGGCATTCATCCAGAGTCTGAATTGAGTATTTCCATTGTCGATGAAGAAGAGATGACAGAGCTGCATATTCAGTGGATGGATCTGCCCGGTCCCACCGATGTGCTCTCTTTCCCTATGGATGAGATGCGACCGCATTCAGCTGCCGATGGCCCTGGCGTGGTGGGCGATATCGTCCTCTGCCCGGAGTTTGCAGCAAAGCAAGCAGTCGGACATTCGGTCGAAGATGAGATTTCATTGCTGACCATGCACGGAGTCCTGCATCTATTGGGCTACGACCATCTCGATAAAGAGGAAGAGCGAGAAATGTTTGCTCTTCAAGAGAAGTTGCTCGCGGACTGGAAGGCCACTCAGTGAGTAATTCACCGATCGGCAAAGCTCTTCACAAACTCTCTGGTGGGCGCTTCTTTAGCCACCATCATCACACCAAAGATGAAGAGCTCCACAAGTTTGTGGATGATGCATCGGAGCGAGGTCTTGTAGAAGATTCTGAGCGCGAAATGATCCACTCAGTGATTGATCTCGGGGATACCTTGGTGCGCGAGTTGATGGTGCCACGCACCGATATGGTCTGGATTGAAGGTGACAAGACGCTTCGACAGGGCCTCTCCTTGGCACTTCGCTCGGGCTATACCCGAATTCCCGTCATCGATGAAAATCTCGATAATGTCATTGGTATCGCCTATGTCAAAGACTTAGCGCGCCGCTCGCACGAACACCGCGAATCGGAGCAGACCGAAACCGTTCGCCAACATATTCGCCCAGCCACCTTTATTCCAGAAAATAAAACCGCGACTGAACTCCTCAAAGAGATGCAACGCAATCAGATCCACATGGCGATCGTGATCGATGAATATGGTGGCACTGCTGGATTGATTACCATCGAAGATATTCTGGAAGAGATCGTGGGAGAGATTGCCGACGAATACGATGACGAGCAGGTAGAAGTCGAATGGCTAGGCGAAGGAACTGCCCGAATCCTCTCTCGCCTCCACCTCGATGATGTCGAGAGCGCACTAGGAATTGAATTAAGCGATAGTGATCGCGAAGATGTAGATAGTTTGGGTGGACTCTTGGCCAAGCATTTAGGTCGAGTCCCATTGCCCGGAAGCACTATGGAGATAGCGCAATGGCGACTTACAGCCGAACGCCCAGTGGGCCGGCGCCATCGGATCGGAACGGTCTTAGCCGAGAAGTTGCCACCAAAGGATGAGGTAGCAGGGCAGTAGTATTGCCCCATGCGTATCGTTCGATTCTCCCCACCCGAGAGCGCTGGGATCGGCACTGACCCCCTCTTTGGCATCCTCAACGATCAAGACTCCATCTTGGTTCTTCGCGGAGATCCGCTCTATTCTGGAATTAATCCCACTGAGACCACGATCGCACTCGGAGATGTTCGTCTCTTAGCTCCAGTCTTACCCCGAAGCAAAGTTGTTTGCGTCGGTAAGAACTATGCCGACCATGCTGCTGAAATGGGCGGAGTTGTTCCGGATGAGCCAGTTATTTTTCTCAAGCCGAATACCAGCGTGGTGGGACCGGGGGATACCATCCAATGGCCAGCGATGGCTGATCGCATTGATTTTGAAGCCGAGTTAGCGATTGTTATCGGCCGCATCTGTAAGGAAGTTCCGCGCGAACGCGCCGATGATGTCATCTTTGGATACACCGTCGCCAACGATGTTACGGCCCGACCCTTGCAGAAAGTAGATGGCCAGTGGACTCGTGCCAAGAGTTTTGACACTTTCTGTCCGCTTGGACCGTGGATTGATACTGAATTTGTTCCGGGCAGCCAATTAGTGGAAGCACGCCTCGATGGCGAAGTTAAGCAATCCGAACCGCTGCACTCGATGATCTTTAAGATTCCAGAAATTATCGAATTTATTACCTCCGTCATGACTCTCCTCCCTGGCGATGTCATCCTTACCGGCACTCCCGCTGGTATTGGTCCGATGGGCGCAGGCTCAGAGATTGTTGTATCAGTCGCTGGGTTGGGCTCACTATCGAATAAGGTCTCAGCCCGTGCCAACTAATATTTCTCGTCCCGTCCGCGTGCGCTTTGCTCCATCTCCAACCGGAGAACTGCATGTAGGAAACATTCGCACGGCTCTTTTCGATTGGGCTTATGCCCGCCATACTGGTGGTCAATTTATTTTCCGCATTGAAGATACCGACACCGAACGCGTCACTGATGAATATATTCAAGCAGCGATCGGAACTCTCAAGTGGCTCGGCCTTACTTGGGATGAGGGTCCTGAAGTAGGCGGACCTTATGGCCCCTATCTTCAGAGCCAACGTCTAGATATTTATGCCGAGTGGGCAGCAAAGTTCTTGGCACAAGGCGATGCCTACTACTGCTACTGCTCAGCAGAAGAGTTAGAGGCGCGGCGTGAAGCCCAACGCGCAGCTAATGTTGCGCCCGGCTATGACGGAAAATGTCGAACCATCGCACCGGAAGATCTTGCTCGCTACACCAGCGAAGGTCGCAAGCCAGTGCTGCGTATGCGCATGCCCGATGGCTCCACCACCTTTACCGATGCAATTCGTGGCGAAGTAACTTTTGACCACAACTTCGTACCTGATTTTGTACTTGTTCGCGGCGATGGCTCACCGCTCTATACCTTGGCAGTTGCTGTCGATGATGTCTTGATGAAGGTTAGTCACGTGCTTCGTGGTGAAGATCTACTGTCATCCACGCCACGCCAGATTCGGGTCTACCAAGCCATGGGCGTTGACCCTGCGGATTACCCGACCTTTGCTCACCTCCCATTTGTGATGGGAGAAGACAATGCCAAGCTCTCCAAGCGCAATGGTGAAGTCTCCATTGCTTGGTACCGCGAGCGGGGTTTCTTGCCAGAAGCCATCTGTAATTATTTAGCACTGCTGGGTTGGTCGCCCGGTGATGATCGCGAGAATGTCACGATGCAAGAGTTGACCGAACTATTCACGGTGGAACGCGTTCACAGCAGTCCAGCGCGCTTTGATATGAAGAAGTTGGAAGCAATTAATGGTGACAAGATTCGCCTCTTGGAGTTGGAAGATCTCCTGACTCGCGTGACTCCCTTCCTTATTAAGGATGGTGTCATTACGGGTAAGCCTGAAGAACTCGACCTAGTTCGCAAAGCGTTGCCACTCATCCAGGAGCGAATCGCAACTTTGGCAGAAGTAACGGCTATGGTGAAGTTCCTCTTTGGCGATAACTTTGCGATCGAAGCCGAATCACTTCCGAAAATCTCTGATGAGCAATCGCAATTAGTACTTAAGCGTTCGCTCGAAGTACTCGATGGAGTGGGCGAGTGGAGCCATGCTTCAATTGAAGAGGCGCTTCGCGCGGTTCTTATTGAAGAACTAGCGCTCAAGCCACGGATTGCATTTAGCGCCCTTCGCATCGCGGTGACCGGTAGCCATATCTCGCCACCGCTATTTGAATCGAGGGAGTTGCTCGGCCGTGACCGCTCGCTGGCCCGCCTCAAAAGCGCTA
Source organism: uncultured Actinomycetes bacterium (assembly GCA_903875815.1). Next base: position 125 of record CAIQXR010000012.1, on the reverse strand, counting down.
GTTCAGAGGGGTTTTCCGCGGGTTTTGGCAGATTTTGGGTAGGGAAATAGCCCTGGATTCTTAGGGTATTCTTTGCTCTTGCCTTTGGGGTATGGGGTAATTGGCAGCCCAACTGATTCTGGTTC
>CAIQXR010000011.1 GCA_903875815.1 uncultured Actinomycetes bacterium | reverse complement strand
TCACGAAGCTCGTCATAGTCGATCAATTCGTTATCTTGGCGAACGCCATAAGAAACAATGTTGAACCACTTGCCCGAGAAGTTCACTTTCGAACCGTGGGTGAGGTGACCGCCGTGCGGGAGTGACATCGCGAGGACGGTATCGCCCGGCTGTGTGAATGCTTGATAGACCGCAACGTTTGCGCTGGCACCTGAGTGTGGCTGCAAGTTAGCGTGTTCTGCACCGAAGAGCGCCTTGGCGCGTTCAATACCAATCTCTTCTACCTTGTCGACTTCTTCACAGCCGCCGTAGTAGCGCTTACCGGGATAGCCCTCGGCATACTTATTGGATAGCGTCGAGCCCAAAGTGGCCAGAACGGCAGGCGAGGTGAAGTTCTCGCTGGCGATCAATTGCAGATTTTTACGTTGCCGATCAAGCTCGCTGAGCAGAACCGCTGCGATATCTGGGTCTTGTGCCTTGAGGGCATCGAAATCTGGGCCAAAGAATTCTGAGTTACTCATGCCCGAAGCCTATTGCTCAGTTGGCAGCGGATGAAGCAATTTCTGGGACTACGTCGGCCATTTCGGCGAGAGATATTGCTCCCACCCGAACTACCTCTACCCCAGCCTCGTGGCCATGGACTTTGTAGCGGACGACGGTGGAGGCAGGACCTTCCGGCAGAGTGCCGTTATCGACAAAAAATGAGATATCCGAATGCAAGACGATGATCTGATCGATCGCCGAAATCGCCGGACGTCCAGCGAGAGATGCACTTGCCATAGCGAGCGGTCCGCTCATCTTTAACAGTTCGACGACAAATTCTTGGTTTGGGATGCGCACTGCAAATTCGGAAAGCTCACCATGATCCCCGAGGTCCCAATTGAGTCCCATATGGGGAGTGACTTGAAGAGTAAGCATTCCTGGCCAGAATTTCATCGCCAGAGCATGAAGTTCTTCAGGAGTGTTCTGCGAAATTCCATCGAGAGTCTGGACCGAGCCAATTAATACTTGCGCAGCAGTTCCATAGTCATCACCGCGTAGCGTGTGGATCTTCGCCACTGCGTCATGAGCGAAAGCATCGCATGCAAAGACGTAAGCGTGCTCCATGGGAAGAACGATAACTTCGCCTTTACGCAGCGATTCCACGATCCGATCGATCGTAGTCGCGATGACTGCAGCGTCATTGAGTTCTGCGAGTGCAATGGTCTCTGGCATGGGGCGATCTTAGCCGAGCCGAGCGATCTGTTCGGCAATCGATCCATCCACCATGGCATGTATCAGCGTGCCGTCACCGGTGTAATCCTCGGAGAGGATCTCGCCCCGCTGGTGAATTGCCGAGACGATATCGCCGCGGTTAAAAGGAATCGTGACATTAATTTCCACTCGTGGACGAGGTAGCGAACTTTCAATCGCCTTAACTAATGTGTCAACGCCAAATCCGGTACGAGCAGAGAATGCAAAGGAGTTCTTCTCTTCGCGCAAGAGCTGCATCAGCACTTCTGGCGCTGCGATATCAGCTTTATTGATCGCGATAATCTCCGGGATATCGCCGCCACCGATTTCGGTAATGACTTCGCGCACCGCGCGGATCTGCTCAAAGGGATCAGGATGGGAGCCATCGACCACATGAACAATGAGATCAGCTTCAGAGACTTCTTCTAGAGTGGATTTAAATGCTTCCACCAATTGATGGGGCAAATGTCGAACAAAGCCCACGGTATCCGACAAAGTAAAGATACGACCTTCTGAAGTCGTGCATTTGCGAACTGTGGGATCGAGAGTAGCAAAGAGCGCGTTCTCTACTAACACACCCGCATTGGTCAGGCGATTCATCAGCGATGATTTGCCCGCATTGGTATAGCCAGCGATCGCGACGGAAGGAATATTATTTCGACGGCGCTCATTGCGCTTGGTATCTCGCGCCGTCTTCATCTCTTTGATCTCGCGGCGAAGCTTTGCCATCTTGTCGTTGATGCGACGGCGATCGGTTTCGATCTTGGTTTCACCCGGACCGCGGCCACCAATTCCACCAGCCTGGCGTGAAAG
>CAIQXR010000010.1 GCA_903875815.1 uncultured Actinomycetes bacterium | reverse complement strand
TCTGTGTGACCCACTTAGTAGCGGAGACATATCCATAGAGACCAGGAACGATTAGCCGTGCAGGAAATCCGTGCTTCTCGGGCAATGGTTCGCCATTCATTCCGATAGCGATCATCGCATCGCGGCCATCGAGCGCTGTGATCGGGAAGCCGGCACTAAAGCCAGTGCTGGAGGAACTGAGTACTTGATCAGCGTTAGGAAGTGGCTGGGCTTCTTTGATTAGATCATCGAGACGACAACCCAACCAGCGAGCGTTGCCAATTAAGAAACCACCGACATCATTAGAGACGCAAGAAATAGTGTCATCGAGTTCAAACATCGGGCGCTTCAATAGATCTGCAAAAGTAACGGTCATGGGATTTTTCACCATGCCAGTGATTTTTAATTCCCACGTCGCGGGATCAATCGCTGGTGGGTTATCGCCAATATCGATTTGGTAGAAGCCAGCATTCGCAGTGACTAGCGGTGAAAGCCCCTCAATGCTCATCGCGGGGTCGACAGGAAGTGGCGCCAGTGGCTTCTGCGCTTTAGGCAAAACAAAACTAAATTTATTTGCAGCAACAGTTCCCAATTTTTTGATGCCGCTCTTTGCTGTGTTCGCGCTTCTACCCAGCACGGCAGCAGCGCCACCAGCTATGCCCAGTGCGCCGAGAATTCCGAAGAGCTCGCGACGAGTGGGATTTCTAGGCTTGATGAGCTACTCCTAGAACGCCTAGGCACATCTCATCGGATGAACCCTCGCCCCAGGTGACATAACGCGGTGGCAACTTCTTAAGTTCAGGAAGCATCTGGCGAAGTGTGGGATCGAATTTGCAGACTACGCGAACGGTGTCGCCCACCTTCAATTGCACGGGTGTTTTAAGGACAGTGGGGGATTGATCATCGAAGTTGTAGTTGGGACGATCAAGCAGAATTTTCTCGCTAGGAGTGCCGGGGTTGAGAATCAATTGAAGTGATCGACCGAGCAAGTGCATATGAGGCGTTGCCTTAACGACCAACTCGTTTTGGGTGATTTTGTGATCGCAGGTGGAAGTTGTAGATGGCACTGGCTTGATCGGATTCTTTCCGCAGATCAAATTAAGCCCCATCGACTCCATCGAACTGGATTGGCTGGTGCGCTGAGCCAAATCAATGAGTGATTTACCGCGATCGCAGAGATCGCCAGTCACGCCAGCAGGGCAGGCGAGTTCTACCGGGGCAGCGATCAAATCAGAGTAGAGCGTGGTGAGATGTGCGCCTTTTGCTGGAATTGCCGAGATTAAAACTTTCGATTGATCAGTAGGGATCTTTCCACCATTCATAGCGAGCAAGTTGTAATGCACTTGAAGAACAATTTGATCGCCCTTTGCAATCGGTGTCCCGTACCCAGCGGGCATGACATCTTTATCGCGGCCAGGTGCCCATGATGAGAGCCATGGCGAAGTGAGGAAGGAAGAAAATCCTGAACCAAGGCCAGTGCCACCAAAGCACGGCCAGCCGATGCCGTTGTTATCGATTTTCTTAGCTTCTGCTAAATCTTTTTGGCCAACTAAGAACATGATCGCGTGGTGCATCATCGCGCGCTGTTGCGGTTGGAATTCAACTTGTGTGATCAATGAATCTTGCTTGATCTTAGGATCGATCAAAAAGCAGCGGTAGTCGTCCGTGCCACCATTTTGTCCTTGGGGTAGATGTGCCTTAGGCATCTGCGCGACAAAGATCGTGGCGCCAGCTGCCTGAGCGCTTGCGATCACCGGCGAGGTGATCGTCGCAATCAGCAGCAATGGCAGGGCAAGGATTCCAAGGGCGCTACGGCGTCGATTCATTCCCCAATAATAAGGAATTGCTTGAGTTAGCGCCCTCCCAGAATCCTCACTATCTTTGAGCAATGAAGCGCACTCGGTCACTTATCTCGGCAGTAGTGATAGCAATCTCAACTTTGGCGCTCTCGATTCCTGCAGCATCGGCAGCTTCGTCCTACACCTCACAAGAGATTCGCTTGCCGGGCGCAGGCGGAGTCTTTTTGGATTCCACCATTTACCTTCCTAAGACCACTCCCGCACCAGCAATCTTGTTAGCTCATGGCTTTACTGGCGATAAGAAGAGCGTTGCTGCGCAAGCCCAATCACTCGCTGATCATGGTTACGTTGTTCTCACATGGACAGCGCGCGGTTTTGGAAATTCCACTGGGCAAATATCTATGGACGCACCGAGTGGTGAAGTCGCCGACGTTTCTCGGTTGATTGATTACTTAGCTACTCGCAAAGAAGTAACGCAGCAAGGCGCCAATGATCCTTTG
>CAIQXR010000009.1 GCA_903875815.1 uncultured Actinomycetes bacterium | reverse complement strand
GGGCGGCAGGAAACGTCTCGCTCTTAGCACTGTCGTATGGCTCGTTCTTTTTAGGATTCGGAATCTCTTTCTGGCAGGCCACTTGGGCCGCCATCATCGGCGTAATCGCCTCATTTGTTCTGGTCGGCGTCTCTTCACTGGCCGGCAAGCGCTCCAACGCACCAACCATGACCTTGTCCCGCGCCGCATTTGGCGTGAAAGGTAACGTTATTCCGGGCGTGCTCTCGTATCTGGTCTTTGTGGGCTGGGAGACCGTGCTCGTCTCGCTTGCAACGCTGGCAACCGAAACCATCTTCACGCGCCTCGGTCATATTGACCACAACATTGCGCGCATCATCGGCTTTCTCATTGCCGCTGGCCTGACCATCTTCGGTGGCGTTCTCGGATTCCACATCATCATGAAGATTCAGCGGTGGCTCACTGTCGCCACCATCGTTCTAACCGTCGGATACATGGCACTCACCATCAACAAAATCCAATGGTCACATGTGCATTCCATTCATTCAGGAACACTTCAAGCTTTCATCGGCGCACTTATTTTTGGTGTTACCGGAATCGGCCTTGGGTGGGTCAATAGCGCCGCGGACTATTCGCGCTATCTGCCGCGCCATTCTTCGTCGAAAGGCGTCGTGGGTTGGACCGTATTCGGTTCTTCAATTGTCCCGATTCTGATGGTGATTTTCGGTGCGCTTCTGGCTGGCAGCAGTAAATCTCTCAGTGATGGCATCGCCATTGACCCGGTCGGAGCGCTAACCACAATCTTGCCTACTTGGTATCTCATCCCATTCGCAATCGTTGCGGTGCTGGGCCTAATCGGTGGTGCAATCCTTGATCTCTACTCATCTGGCATCACTCTTGTATCTATCGGCTTGCCAGTGAAGCGATATCAAGCCGCATCGCTAGATGGGCTAATCATGACGCTGGGCACCATCTATTTTGTTTGGATTGCAAAGAACTTCTTTATTCCACTGCAGGGTTTTCTTGTCACCCTCGGCGTTCCGGTCGCAGTCTGGTCTGCCATCTTCGTTGCCGATGTCATTATGCGTAAGCGTGACTACAGCGAATCCGATCTCTTCGATTCAACCGGTCGATACGGATCATGGAACCTGACTTCGGTCGTGATCATGGTTGTTGGCACAGTCGTTGGTTTTGGTTTCGTGACCAACCAAATGGCTTCATGGCTCACCTGGCAGGGATATTTCCTCGGCGCGATCGGTGGAAAATCCGGCGCCTGGGCCTATTCCAATATCGGAATTCTCTTTGCGTTAGTAATTGGTTTCTTTGGGCACTTACTTTTTGGACGAACGTCGATTAAGCGCCAAGAAGAACTCCCACAGCGATAGCGTCGCCAGGATCATGGAGAAGCCGAAGAGCAAGTCTTCAATCGGAGCACCTGCTAGTCGTCGGCCAATAATTTCAGTAGCGGAATACATAACAATGTTTTTCGACGTTAACCACCAATTGGTGAGTAACTGGAAGGGGAGTATCAGGCCGTAGGTCAACCAAAATATTCCCCGGGTAATCATCTGGGTTCGCAACACAAATAAATCTGCGAGTACCGCTAGCAAAACTGCGTCCATCGCGATATCTGAGTAAATCATCGCTCCGCCTTGCCATATTTTTTAGTGAGCTTTGATAACGCAAGATAGGTAAGGACCGTCATCAACGGCACGACAATAAAGAAGAGAATCTCTTCAATCGGCAATCCTGCAAAGATCCGCAGCCCAAGAATCTGTGCGGAATCAAAGCGCCAATT
>CAIQXR010000008.1 GCA_903875815.1 uncultured Actinomycetes bacterium | reverse complement strand
CTCGAGCTAATAGCCGCGCTCAAGGCAATGAAAAAAGGAGTGCTCGTCATCAGCCATAACGCCGATGCTCTGCACTCCTCTTTCGATAGAGAGTTAAGACTTACTTAGTACGAGGCTTCTTGCCCTTTGCAGTTGGCTTGCTCGTTGCAAACTTCTTTGCGCCGGGCTTTGAAGCACCTGACTTCGCAGACTTTGCTACAAACTTCTTGCCGCCAGTTTTGCCGGGCTTACCTGCAGATTTCTTAAATGCTGGCTTGCCGGATGGTGTGCTCTTCTCGAATGGCGAATCGCTTCCTTCTGCCTTCCAGGTTGAGACGCGGCCATCACGAGCACTTGCACCTGCGCGAGCGCCAGTTGTGGTGCCACCCTTGCGATGATCATCGCGGAAGGTACGACCGCCACGATCAGGACCATCGTTACGAGCTGGGCGATCATCACGAGCAAAGCGATCGGACTTTATGGGGCGATCTGATTTCTCAAAGGCATCATCTTTGTGGGACAAGTGCGCACGAGCTGCTGGCTTCTTGGCACCTGGGCCCTTATCGGCGACGTTGAAGCGATCACGTGGATTGCGATACCCACCGGCAGGGCGGCCACCAAATGGTGTGCGACCGGCTGTGGCAGGACGTTCGGCGCGCTCTGGGCGATCAGAACCTTCGCTGCGAGCTGGACGCTCATCACGGGCTGGACGTTCTGGACGTTCGAAACGTGTCTGCTCTGAGCTGAAGTCACGGACCGGACGACCAAACTTGGCCGGACGGTTAGTGCGGGCTGGACGCTCCTCGTTAAAGGTACGTGCTGGCTTCTCTGAGCGCTCGTAAGCAGGCTTCTCGACAGATGCGCCGCGGAAGCTGCGAACTGCCTTCTCGGCCTTCTCTGCGCCAGTCTCATCAGACCAACGGCCGCCCCCTTCGGTGCGCTTCTTGAAGTTACCGGAGTGGCCACGGCGGAATCCGCCACGATCGCCACGGTCACGGCTACCGCGTTCATTACGTCCTGGCTTCTCTGCCTCGACGATGACTGGGATACCCGATGGCTCTTGGGCGCCAGTGATTTCAATGAGTAAGTCATCCAACGGACGAACTGTTACTTCATTGAGTTTCACGCCTGCGCGCTTGGTAATACCAAATACTTCCTTGCGCTGACGATGTGTCGCAAGTGAGACAACGACGCCAGTTGCACCAGCGCGAGCTGTACGGCCTGCGCGGTGGAGATAATCCTTGTGATCTGCTGGTGGATCGATGTGCACGACAAGTGAGACGCCATCGACGTGAATACCGCGAGCGGCAACATCTGTTGCTACTAGTGCATTTGCGCGACCATCTTTAAATTGTGCAAGAACGCGGGTGCGCTGTCCTTGAGATTTTCCACCGTGCAATACGCCGACTGGAACACCAGCCTGAAGCATCTTGTCGGCGAGCTTATCTGCGCCATGCTTGGTGCGAACGAAGAAGATGGTGCGACCTTCGCGAGCAGCGATCTGTGTTGCTACAAGATCCTTGTGCTGTTGTTCGATCAAGATTGCGTGGTGAAGCATATTCTCGCTGCGAGACTTTTCATTCTCGAGTGAGTGAGTAATTGGGTTGTTGAGGAAGCGCTTGACCAATGAGTCAACATCGCGATCCAAAGTAGCGGAGAAGAGCAAGCGCTGACCGCCAGCTTGCGTCTGCTCAAGAATTTCCTTGACGACTGGGAGGAATCCCATATCTGCCATCTGATCTGCTTCATCAAGAACGGTGACTTCAACATCATCAAGAACGATGTGGCCCTTATTGAGAAGATCGATCAAGCGACCTGGTGTTGCAACAATGATAGGCACGCCGCGCTTGAGAGCTGCGATCTGTCCGGTGTAGGAGAGTCCACCAGCGACAACCTGTGAACCCAAATTAACGCGACGAGCCAGTGGGCCAACGACATCGTTGATCTGAACTGCAAGTTCGCGGGTTGGGGAGAGGATTAGGCCAAGTGGGCGGTGTGGCTGTGCCTGGCGACCCGCAAGGCGGGACATCATGGCCAAACCAAAGGCGAGGGTCTTTCCAGAGCCAGTCTGACCGCGACCAAGGACATCGCGTCCATTGATGGCATCAGGAAGCGTGGCTACCTGGATAGGGAAGGGAGAGGTCTTGCCTTCTGCGGCTAAAGCTTCCGCGAGAGCAGGGTGAACACCTAATTCAAGAAATGACGACATAGATCTACCAATCGAGACATTCAAGCGTGTCTCGGAATGATCATGTGATCAAAGAACTAGCTTTCAACTTTCGTGCCCGGGATGCTCTCGAAGTATCAAGAGGTGAATCGGGGCCGAACAGTAGCTAGATAAGACTCGCAAGTGAAGACCAAGGTGGTCTTCGTGGATTTGCTTCGGGGGAAGCTGTTGCGGTTGCAACGG
>CAIQXR010000007.1 GCA_903875815.1 uncultured Actinomycetes bacterium | reverse complement strand
GGTTCACTTCCACCCCAATCGAAAATTCGCCAAAGATCATCTATCGCTCAACCATGGCAAGACTGAAGCATGGATTATTTTGGAAGCACCAACAGGCGCAAATGTCGGACTAGGTTTTGAAAAAGAGATGAAGAAGCCAGATGTTGCAAAGCTAGTCGAACAGCAAGATTCAGCAGCGCTTCTCGCTTCACTCAAGAGCGTTGAAGTGAAAGCAGGAGACTCAATATTTGTCCCAGCGGGAACACCGCACGCTATTGATGCCGGGATCTTTGTCTTGGAGCTACAAGAGCCCACTGATCTCTCGGCGCTATTAGAGTGGACCGATTTTGCTGTTGATGGAACGAAAGATGGCCATCTCGATTTGGGATTCGACACCGTTTTAGATGCACTTAATTTCAATCCCATTCCAGCACCTGAGATTGAGAAGTTAGTGATGCGCGAGCGGATTACTGGCAGCCAGGATCTAGCAATCTTTAGCGATGTTGCTAATCCTTATTTCCGTGCTGATTACATCTCCGGCGCCAATTCAGTTGTGTCTGCTGGCTTTGGAATCTTTCTTGCATTGGGAGGTGCCGGCGAAATTCGCTTCAGCAATGCCACAACGTTGACGGTAAATAAGGGTGATGCAATTGTCATTCCATTTAACGCAGGAGCAGCAACCTTCAACGGCGTGTTCGGAGTTCTTTCTCGGCCACCGCTCGCCAGCTTTGCCGGCAAAGGGATGTAATTAGTCGTTAATTGTTTGGCGCGCACCAAGCGCGAGAATGATCGCTAGCGCTGCGGGGATTAACATCGCCCAGCGCAGCGTTATTCGATCAGCTGCAAAACCCATGAGTGGTGGTCCCACGACAAAACCAAAATAGGTAATGCCAGAGACAGTGGCGACTGCGCCGGAGGATGAAATCTGGCCTTGATAATCTTTGATGGCAATTGCACCGGCTGCGCTAAAGATCAGCGGAATAACGGTCGCAACACCGAGACCCAGTAAGAACCAGCCGAGAATGACGCCATAGGGATGGCCAATTAATAGCCCTGATGCCAAACCAATTCCACCGACAAATCCGCTGGTAATCAGAAGCCGACGAGTTCCATATTTCATCGCCAATCGATCGCCCATAAATCTGCCGATCACCATGGTGGTGGCAAAGAAAATGTAGGGGAGAGTTGCAACAAATGGTGAGGCATGGAATGTGTCGCGTGAGAGAACTCCACCCCAGTCACCAGCTGATCCTTCACCGATCGCTCCACATAATCCCAAGAGACCCATCGTCCAGAAAATTCTCGGATTGCGTTGCTTCGCCTCTTTAGAGATTTGATGTTGATCGCTCGAAGCTGGCAAGAAGATATTTCGAATAAATAGTGAGGCAATCAGAATGGCTACTGACACGGCAATGAAGTGAGTGCCAGTGCCAATCTTTGCTTGAGCTATTAAGCCTCCGATGGCACCGCCGGCAAGTGCACCCACCGACCACATGGCATGGAAGCTCGACATCATCTTTCGACCGGCACGTTCTTCTAACGTAACGGC
>CAIQXR010000006.1 GCA_903875815.1 uncultured Actinomycetes bacterium | reverse complement strand
TGGCAAAGTAGTGGGCACGACGGAAGTTGATCTCACTTGGGTGCCGTCGACATCTACTGGTGGAGTTCCCATCTATGGCTACAAGGTCTATGCCTGGCCGTACTACAACACGTCACTTCAGACTGTTCAGTTAGTTACTGGAAATTCGGCGAACTTAACTGGCCTCACACCTAATACTTGGTATGAGTTCACTGTTGCAGAGTGCAACGTTTATGGCTGCGATGCGTCGGACCCAAATGATCAATACACCGGTCCGCTTACAGCCCAAGCATTGAAGACAAAGCCACCTGCCACAATCTCTGGGGGAAATGCCAGCACCACTTGTTGGGATGCAGTACTAAATGGTGGCAGTGCTACTAGTACTTCAGCGACTCTTACTAAGAGTGCGACGCCATGCCCATTGAACTTGCCCCCAGCATCGAGCTGGCCGGTAGTAAATCCCGCTGCGACAACTTTCCCTGTGCCAGCACCAGTCAATCGTTTTACTAACTTGTCATCGCTCATGCTCTGGCAGATCTCTTCCCAATCCCTCGCAGTATGGGCAAAGTGGAATGGCCTCATGCCGATTGCGCCATATTTCAATAACTACGGCCTCTTGAATAGCCAATCGACAGTCACGCTGACTTCCAAGACGCCAACGGTCTGTGGAATCTCTGGCATGAACGTTCAGCTAATTGCGCCAGGCACCTGCACCCTCACCGCTCAAACCGGCGGAGATACGTGGTACTTGCCGAGCGCTGTTTCGACTGGCTCGTTCACAATTACTAAATAGGGTCTAAGGCGCCGTCTCAGTGATGCGGCGTCGATTAGGCCACTTAGTTTCGGGGTAGTTCAAATGCGCCAAGAAATCTTTGATCACGGGCACCACTAATTCTGGCTTCTCTTTGACAGCAAAGTGCGATGCACCAGGGATTACGGCAAGGCGACCATCCTGCAGAGATTCATAGAGCGAAGCGGTGTGTTCCATCGAGAATGGTTCATCATCGCCATTGAGAACAAGGACTGGGCAAGCAATAGTTGCTAACTCTTTTGTAGTCATTGTGGGTTCTGATGCCCAGACTTCGTAGGCTTTTCGAATAATGACTTCCTGCATGTGTGCTGGGTCTGGTGAAATCTTTGCGAACCGGGCGGCATCTTCTTCGGAGATATTGATCTCTTGGTTCTCTTCTTCGTTGATGATCAAGCCGCAATCGTGGTGATAGTTCGTGCCAATCGCAACGATTGATTTCACGAGATCAGGGCGCTTGATCGCAACCATCAGCGCGATAATTCCGCCATCGCTCCAGCCCACTAAGTGCGCTGGGCCGTTGACAACATCTTCGAGGTAGGCGATTGCTTCATCGGTTTGAAAATCGAAGTGATAGAAACCGTCACGCGAACCAGTGCGGCCATGGGCTGATCGGTCATATGCATATGTCTTATGGGTATTTTTAACAGCCGGCAGAATTGCTGTGCTCCAGGAATCGGTAGAGCTCAATCCGCCGTGGAGAAGAAGTACTGGAGTGTGGTCTTTAGTAAAGAGCGGCTTGCGCCATTGCGCAGACCAGACTTGGTGGCCACGAAGATCGATATATCCAGATTTCATTGCCGCACCTTTTCTAGGAGGTCTAGGAAGTCTAGGAAGTCTAGGAAATTACTTTCCGAAAATTACATCGAATCCATAATGTGGCGGTTGCCACGATCGAAAGTGAAGTAATTCCAGAACCAGTCAGCGATCGTGCCAATGCGGTTACGGCCACCCATGAGATAGAAGAGGTGGAGGAAGAGCCAAGTAAACCAAGCAAAGAAGCCGGAGTACTTAATCTTCTTCACTTCAACGATTGCCTTGTGGCGACCGATGGTAGCCATCGAGCCCTTGTCCTTGTATTTAAATTCCTTAAGAGCTTCGCCTTTAATAGCGCGCTTGATCTGCGCTGCAACGAAGCGACCTTGCTGCATTGCAACAGGTGCAACCATCGGCAAGAAGCGGCCATCTGCGGATTTGGCGCCAGAGATATCACCTACGCCCCAGATGCCGGGGTAATTCTTGGCCTGCAAAGTCTGTTCGACATCGAGTCGGCTGCGATCGATCGGTAGTGAGAGCGCTTCCAAAGCAGGATTGCCCTTAACGCCAGCGGCCCAAATAGTTACTTCTGAAGCAATCGAGTCGCCATTTTTGAGATCAATCTTGCGCCATTCCACTTCTTTAACAGCAGTGTTAATCATTACTTCAACGCCGAGCTTCTCGAGTGACTTCTTAACCTTCTCGGAAAGACTTGGGGAGAACATCGGAAGCAGACGA
>CAIQXR010000005.1 GCA_903875815.1 uncultured Actinomycetes bacterium | reverse complement strand
TCTTGGTGCCAAAGCGTTTGCGAATCTTTGCCACAACATCATGGCTGGTCATGCCGCCAGTTTTGTCGACGACGAGGAAGCCATTCATACTGAAACAGTTACCGAGCGCAGGATTTAATCGTGGACTTTATATGGATCGGCATCGCCAGCAGGCTTCGCGCCTTCGCGCAACTTTGCGAGCTCGGCATCACGGGCGCGAACTTCTGCCATCAAATCATTCATCGCGCTGGCAGTTTCGGCCAAGCCATCTTCGAAGAATTCAATGGAGGGAGTAATTCGGAGCCCCAACGTGTGACCGACTTCAGCGCGCAACATCTTCTTTGCTGATTCAAGTGCAGCTGCAGTAGCGGTCCGCTCGATCTCATCACCGAGAACGGTGTAGAAGATTGATGCTTGCTGAAGATCGCCTGTAACGCGAACATCGGTAAGAGTGACGAAGCCCAGACGCGGATCTTTCACCCGCGTCTCAAGGGCTCCTGCCACTACCTCTTTAATTCGATCTGCGACTTTAAGTGCGCGATTGGAAGCCATGGGTTATGCCCGCTTCTTTTCACGCATCTCGTAGGTCTGAATGACGTCGCCGACTTCAAGCTCCTTGAAGGAACCGAGGCCGATACCGCACTCAAAGCCATCCTTGACTTCAGTGGCATCATCCTTAAAGCGACGAAGTGAATCGATGCTGAGGTTCTCACCGATCACGACGCCATTGCGCAAGGTACGTGCCTTGGCATTGCGTCGGATAACTCCATCTTGGACGAGGCAACCGGCGATATTGCCGACTTTGCTCGACTTGAAGATGTCGCGTACTTCGGCATTTCCGAGAATAACTTCTTCGTACTCTGGCTTGAGCAAGCCCTTGAGTGACGCTTCGATCTCTTCGATCGCCTGGTAGATAACGGTGTAGAAACGAATATCGACGCCCTCTTGATCGGCGAAGATTGCAGTCTGTGGTTCTGGCTTAACGTTGAAGCCGATGATAACTGCGGTAGAGGCAGATGCCAAGGTGACATCGCCCTTGGTGATAGCACCAACGCCACGGTGAATAACGCGAAGATCCACTTCAGCGCCGACATCGATCTGCATAAGTGCATCCTCGAGTGCTTCAACGGAACCAGATACGTCACCCTTAATGATGAGATTAAGTGTGGAGATCTTGGACTGCTCCATGAAGTCTTCGAGGGAGACTTTCTTACGAGTCTTAGCAAGAAGCGCATTACGCATTGCGAGCTGACGCTTCTCAGCGATCTGACGCGCAGTGCGGTCATCTTCGGCAACCATGAAGGTATCGCCAGCACCAGGCACGGAGGTAAATCCGAGAACCTGAACTGGGCGAGATGGACCCGCTTCATCAACGGGAGTTCCATTCTCATCGAGCATCGCACGGACGCGACCAAAGGCGCCACCGGCAACAATCGCATCTCCAACATGGAGTGTTCCGCGCTGAACAAGAACGGTAGCAACGGGGCCACGACCCTTATCGAGGTTGGCTTCAATAGCAACGCCGCGAGCAACGTCATCGGCAACTGCGCGAAGATCGATAGCTGCATCTGCAACCAAGAGAATCGCATCGATAAGTTCATCGATACCAGTTCCGGATTTCGCAGATACGTTAATGAACATAGTGTCGCCGCCGTACTCCTCAGCAACGAGGTTGTACTCGGTCAATTGCTGGCGAACCTTATCTGGGTTAGCGCCTTCCTTATCGACCTTGTTAACGGCTACAACGATTGGGACATCAGCAGCTTGAGCGTGGTTCAGCGCTTCAATGGTCTGCGGCATCACGCCGTCATCGGCAGCAACAACGAGCACTGCGATATCGGTGACTTTGGCACCACGGGCACGCATCGCGGTAAAGGCTTCGTGACCTGGTGTATCGATAAAGGTAATAGCGCGATTGACGCCATCATGATCATGGTGAATTTGGTAAGCACCAATGTGCTGAGTAATTCCGCCCGCTTCAGATTTAATAACTTCAGTCTGGCGAATCGCATCAAGGAGACGAGTTTTACCGTGATCGACGTGGCCCATGACGGTCACAATCGGTGAACGGACAACAAGATCTTCGTCATCGATATCGGCGAGCTCTTGCTCGAGGTTGATATCGAACTCTTGAAGAAGTTCACGGTCTTCATCTTCTGGGCTAACGACCTGGATGCTATATCCGAGTTCGGTACCCAAGATCATGAAGGTATCTTCATCAACTGATTGAGTAGCAGTAACCATCTCACCTAAGTGGAAGAGCGCTGACACTAGTGCTGCTGGATCTGCGCCGATCTTCTCGGCAAAGTCCATAAGCGATGCGCCACGACGTAGTCGGATTGAAGTTTTGCCATCACCATGCGGAATAACTGCGCCGCCAAGTGATGGCGCCGCCATATTGTCGAACTCTTCACGTAGCGCCTTCTTACTCTTATGCGCCTTGCGAGATTTTCCGCCTTGCTTTCCAAATGCACCTGCTGCGCCACCGCGTTGGAAGCGACCTGGGCCACCAGTTTTGTTGGGACCGAAGTTACCGCCACCTGCGGGTGCGCCACCTGCTGGTGAACGATAAGGAGAACCTGGTGCGCCAGTTGATCCTGGACGAGAACCTGGTGCACCTGTTGCACCCGGTGCTCCACCAGGACGAGGACCTTGTGGACGCGCTGCAAAACCTGGACGAACGGAACCGGGACGTGAACCTGCCATCGGTGGACGCTCGCCGGGACGTAATGGACGTTGTGCTGGTGGACGTGGCATGGGTGTGCTGCCAGCAGAGAATGGATTATTACCTGCGCGTGGTGGACGCGGCATCATCGATGACGGCGATGGTGCGCCAGGTACTGGTGGTTTCGCGGCAGATGGAGCAGACGGAGCAGACGGAGCTGCAGGTGTTGCGCCATCAGCAGGAGTAAATGTGGCTGACGGTGCAGAAGGTGTAACAGGTGCAACTGGAACTGCTGCCTGTGCTGCCGCAATCTGCGAACGGGTATCTTCGGGAAGCGATGCGAGCGCCGCTTCAATCTCTTCAGCAGTGGGGGCCGCTGGCTTAGCTGCTGCCTTCTTTGCTGCTGCCTTCTTCACGGGCTTTGGTGCTTCTGCAGCAACAGCCTTCAAATCAGGGAATTTCTCCATCAACTTGCGCACTACTGGCGCTTCAACAGTTGAGGATGCCGAACGAACGAACTCGCCGACTTCTTGTAACTTAGCGAGGAGCTCTTTGCTCTCTAAACCTAAATCTTTTGCTAACTCGTAAACGCGGACCTTGGCCACAGTTGCCTTCCTGTCTTGCTCTGGAGGCCCCACGTTTGTGATTGGAGCCTAAATGAATGCCTTACTCATGAGCGTTGCGCGCTCATGATTGTGATAGTTCCCTTGTAAAGGAAGACATTTTTTGCTCCTTCTCATGGGCCAGAAATTTTCTGGCTCTTTACTGCTTTTTATTACTTGGTCTTACTGATGAACTCATGAAGTGGCGCCAGATCGAGAATCTCTTCCGATTTCAACACTCTCTCAAAAGCCCGGCGATTAATTGCCATCTCCACACATGAAGGGTGCAACCAGGCGCCTCGACCATTCATTCGTTTTGCTGGATCAGGAGAGACTTGCTTTCCAGATTTCACTACTCGAAGAAGATCGGACTGGTTCTCTCGTTTTCTACAAGCGATGCAACTCCGAATGGGTAACCCCACGGGCACACGCTCCTTGAATTCGATCCAACCAATGGCTAAATCTTACCGCGAGCCTAGGCGGTGGGGTTAATCGGGCTGTGCTCAGGCGTGATCTCACCCTGATCAGAGCCTTCAATCTCTTCGGGAGCAGGCGCGGGCTTCGGCTTTTCGATGCGAGCGACCGGATTGTCGGGGTGAATATCGATTCGGCAGCCAGTTAAACGTGCAGCCAAGCGAGCATTCTGACCATCTTTACCGATGGCAAGTGAGAGTTGGAAGTCAGGCACGACGACCTTGATCGATTTAGTTTCTGCATCGACTACCTCTGCGCTGCTCACGCGAGCAGGTGCAAGTGCGTTGGCAACATAGGTAGCAGGATCTTCGGAGTAATCGACGATATCGATCTTCTCGCCACAGAGTTCGTCGGTAACTGCCTTGGAACGTGCGCCCAGTGGACCAATCAGAGCACCTTTCGGTGAGACGCCGGCGCGATGGGAACGCACTGAGACTTTAGAACGTGCCCCTGCCTCGCGAGCAACGCCCACGATTTCTACGACTCGATCTTTCAGCTCAGGGACTTCGAGTGTGAAGAGTGCCTTTACTAAGAGCGGATGAGTACGCGAGAGTGTGATCTCTGGACCTTTCTCGCCTTGAATTACTGAGACGACGAAAGCTTTAATGCGCTGACCATGCACATACTTCTCGCTTGCCACCTGCTCTTGTGCGGGAATCTTTCCTTCCCAACGGCCAAGGTCAACATAGACGATCGATGAGTCGCGACCTTGTTGAATAACACCAGAGATGACATCGCCAACATTTGCCGAAAATTCCTCCACGATGCCCGCATCATTTGCGGCGCGCATTCTCCCCTTGATCTCTTTACGAGTCAGGCGAGTAATAACATCATCAAAACCTTCAGGAGCGTCGATCAAGCTCTCCTTATAGAGACCTTCCTCATCATAAATCGGATAGTGAATATCGATCTCACCCGTCGCCCGATTGAGAACTGCGCGTCCGCCTGGCTTTGCTTCGGGAAGTTCGCGATAAGTCTCAGTGACAATATTCTCGATCGCACTGATCATCTTTTCGAGCGGAATACCTTTTTCGACGGTGAGCGCGATCAGCGCATCGACATCAACAGCCATTATTCATCGCCTCCATCTTCGTCGGAGGAAT
>CAIQXR010000004.1 GCA_903875815.1 uncultured Actinomycetes bacterium | reverse complement strand
TCTCTTGAACGAGAATATGATTTCCTCTTAGCCGAGAATTTGAAATTGAACCTGCAATTGTTTGAAGTGAAGCGTTGCAATCAAGAGGAATGTGCATTGTGCTTTGTGATTCAAAATTTCCACTGTAATAATCCGACAAAGAAATTTCGTGAGCCGCACGCTGAGTCGCCTCTTCTGATATTTGAAGCAACTCACGTTTGGCAAGAAATGCGTCCGAAAAATCTAGAATTCCGATGGATAAAGTAAGAGCAATTATTCCTAGCCCAATAATTAGGACCGAAATAGAGCCTTTTTCATCTTTGGAAAATTCCTCCACAGCCTGACCAGTGGCCAAAGTTTCAGCTCTGGCCGTGGAATTTAGTGTCCCATTCCCATTCCCATTCCCATTCCCATTCCCATTCCCATTCCCATTCCCCTTCCCATTCCCATTCCCCTTCCCATTCCCATTCCCCTTCCCATTCCCATTCCCCTTCCCATTCCCATTCCAAATGCTTATCGCCATCGGTCAACCGATTCCACGGTCGAAGAGCGAGCTACGATCCCTTTAGTTGGCTGCTCCATGATGACTGTTATCTCAACACTCCCGCCCGTTGAAAGGCATGGATTATCGCTGCACGTAATCTCAATTGTTGGAATTAAATCCACACCATTCAATGGGCCGAACTGATCGTGAAACACCGACAAGACTGCGCTCACACGAGCTTCCGCATTCACTTGATCAGTCCCACTTACGTACGCTCGGGCGATTTGCCTGGAGAGATTTCTAGTTTCGAAGTTGATAGTGCTCCCACTATCTACGGAGACCAAAAATATCGCGATGGGTACGAAAAGGGGCAGGGCCAAGAGGATAAATTCAACGGTCGCACTTCCCTCATCAGATTTTATGAAGCACCAAATCCGCTTTCGCAAAACCCCAAGTTGGGTAGGAGGATTCTTCATTTTCAGTGATTTTCATCCACGGCGATGCTAGTGGCCGAGATGTTGGGATTTCCCAGCAACAACGGCGAGATTGGGGTGATCCGTTCGCTTCGATGACCAATGATGATCGCACCACCACCGGGTAGCGCCTGCCGAGTCGCTCCGGAGAATGGCGCTTGGGAACCATAGAGTGCGACTCGCGATACGTCACCTTGAACTTGATTCGCTAGATCATTGTGCTGAATCACTGCATCGGCGATTTGGATGATACTTAAAAAAAGAATGACCAACGGAATAATGACCAAAGTGCCTTCAACAACCCCTAATTCATCGCTAAAGAAGTCACTCAACTTACTTCTGATTCTCTGAGTCATCGAACGCTATTCATTGAGTCCAGAGAAGAGCGAAGAAGTTGCGAAAGTCTCGGTTCTGCAATCGCCCAAATTGCGGTAATCAAGCCCGTTGTCATTAATACAACGAGAACCCAGCCGGGAACATCTCCGCGCTCATCGTCAATCAAATCTCTTTTTAATTCCAGGGCGAAAATTTTGGCACGGATGAGAAATGAGTAGATTTTTCCCATCAAAATCCAATAGAGGATGTAGCCGGAAGAATTCTCAGAATGATCCTCATTTATTTCCAAAGCTTTTAGCATTTTCTCCCCTTTAGATATGATGTTAATAAAATTACGTAGAATAATTTCTCTATTTTTAATGCACTTATCATTACCGTTTTTTAGCCGCTGAAATGTTTGGGAAAATTATCTTGTGGATATCAGAACAGTGCGGATATCGGAACAGTCCTCATGTGGGCTTCATTGAGATATTCATAAAGTACATAAAAGTTTTGGAAAATAAGGCTTTGGCTTTCCATCACTCCTCTTCGCTCTATCCATGAATACTCGCCCCTAAGGTCACATATGATGGCCACAGCGCAAAGAGAATTGATATGGGAAGTATGAGAAAAACGATAGGGACCATCAAAACTATTTCTGCTCGACCTGAATTTTTAATCATTCGATGACTCTCTGAATTTCGCGCTTCGATAACTTGGCTCTGCAAAACGCCGACTAGTGGCGTTCCGCGTTCAACGGCAACTATGAGGGCATCACAAAATCTTTTGAAACTATCGGAACGGGAAGCTTTCGCAGCCCGCTCAAGAGATGAGATCAGGCCCTCCCCTTGGCGAAGTGCATTCGCTATCATTTTCAAACTTTGACCCATATAACCCTCTGCCCTGTTAGAAATATGCACAAGTGCAGTACTTGGACTCTCACCCGCAGCGATAAGAATTGCCAATAACTCCACCACCGCCGGAAATTCTGCTTCTTGCAATCTAAGCGCTTTCTTTTGGCTGCGACTTGATTCATCGCGCTTAAAAAGAAAATAGGTCACACCGGACACCCCAAGAGCGCCGACGATGAACACCGGAATTCCCAGTGCGACTAGGACGACCACCACCGCGGATGCGAGTGCGATGGATAGGTCCCGTTCGCGAAGGCCCTTCAGTTTCCCCGAAGTTATCCACCCAGATCTGCCCTCGACATTTTCCAAACCAAAGCGCTCAGATCGAAATTCATCATGAAACCCAATCAGCGGGTCTCGACCTTCATCCAAAATTAAGTAGAGAGCATAGGTAATAAACGGAGAAAGAAAGATCAGGATCCAGAATCGCAGAATCATCAGGTAAAAATCCTTGGAGTCTGCTCAACTTTTCCGACCCGCTTCATCCAGAAATACGCGAATATGGTCGATGTTGCGCCGACTGCAAGTACGGCTACACCCGACCCATCCGAATATGCCCGCACCGTACTTGCCTGAGTGGAGAGTAAGAGAAGTAGGAGCCACGGCGCTATCGCGGCTAGGACTGCGGAATTTCTGATCCACTCCTGCTTCGCTTTCAACTCCTCGCGAAGTGCTAAATTTGACCGAACGTATCCGCTGAGGGTTCGAAGCGTTGTTGAGATTTGGCGACTCCCAGAGGAGAGGGAAAAATCGAGAACTTCGCACACTTGATCACACGTGGGATTCTCAAACCGCTTCTTGATTAGTTGCAGCACTGCGCGAACATCAGAGCCGGATCGAAGCTCATTTTCACAGCTTCCAAAAAATACGCGAGTTTTCTCAGGTCCGCGCGTAGCTAATCCTGCGATTGTTTGAGCGACCGATAAACCTGATTGAATTCCAGAGATGAGATGGTCGAGAAGCTCCGGCCAAAGGAATTCCAGTTGCGCTATTTCAATCTCTCTCCTCCGGCGAATGAGCAAAGAAGGAATGGTGCTAGCTAGTAGCGAAAAGAATGTGGCAATAGACGTAGACCCGGTGAGGTATAGAGCGAAAATAAAAGAGATGAGTGCCGACCCCAATAAGTTGACCCATTGCTTGAATTTCATTTCTTAAAAACCCTCTCAAATTCTCCTAATCCTCGTTCATAGCTTTCACTGTCTTCTCGATAAATGAAGAGTGGCTCTACTTCAACTCGCCCACCTTCAATTCGTCCTGAAACAAAGGTGACTTCCTGAATCCTGCGCTTGCCAAGTGAGTCCATTCCCACGTGCACCACTAGGTCAACAGCCTGGGCGACCATAGGACCAATAAATGCGTGGGTAATGTTTTCGCCAGCTAATAGTGGAAGGGTCTGTAATTTGTCCACAGCATCGCGGGCAGAATTAGCGTGAATAGTCGCCATGCCTGGAAGACCCGAATTAAGTGCGATAAGCAAATCCAGTGATTCGGCTTCTCGAATTTCACCAACAACTAAATGTGTTGGGCGCATTCGAAGCGCTTCTTTGATTAATTTTCTTAGTGCAATCTCACCATCACCTTGAAGGTTTGGGGGTCTGGTTTGAAGCGCAACACAATCTGGAACTCTGGGCTGAAGCTCAAAGACTTCTTCAACGGTAATCAATCGACTTTTCGATGGGATTGCACTCGCTAGTGAGTTGAGAAGCGTTGTTTTACCTGCCCCGGTCGATCCGCTTACTAATATATTGAGATTTGCACCTACTGCAGAAGCAAGAAATTGTGATACTTCGTCACTGCAGACTTTCATATCCCGAAGTTCATCCAGTGTTTTTCCTCTCATTAAATGCTTGCGAATATTGATAGCCCAGTGCTCGGCAGTCACTTCAGGAATGGCAACATGCAATCGGCTACCGTCCGGCAATCGAGAATCAACAAACGGATGGGAAAGGTCTAGCCTGCGCCCGCCCCACATCAGCAATTTCTCGATGAGCGACCTCACTTCATCGACGGTTAAAACTAGATTTGTTAGCTGGCTTACTCCCGAACGCGCTATGAATATTCGCTTGGGGTTATTGATCCAAATTTCTTCAACACTCTCATCATCCATGTATTGCCTTAGGGCTCCGAAATGATCGACCTCGTTTCGAGCTTTTTCGGCTCGCAATTCTTCTTTGTTGGGAACCCGAAGCGGCACCTCGGGATTCAACTTTTTCTTAACACCTAATCGATCCGCAGTCCGTTTTTCATCGATTTCATTCCACCACTCACGCGCTTCGTACTTTGGGAGAGTCTCAACATTACCGATGGGGGAACTCTCTCCACTTCCATCTGATCGGTTCTCAGTTGGGCGAACACCTCTTCCAATGATCGAATTGGCAGCGTTCATTTTCTTTCGATCGGAATTATTGATGATGCTGCGTCGTGTAATGGCCATGGGGAGAGAAAAGCGCACCGTTGCATAAATTGCAGACAACTATCCACGGAGGGGGTAAGTCTCTGCGCTCGGTGTTTAAATTGATTCCTGAATTGATATTTAATTACATCCAGTAAGCGCGATCAATCCGTCCGATCCATTGATTTCTGGGCTCGCCAGGCATGCGCATGATTAGCCGCACCTTTAGAGAGTTGCGCAAATAACTGCGCTCCCGTGAATTCTCAATGTTTGGTAGGTAAGCTTCTTCGACACGCTCAACGGCTCGTTTGCAGCCGCTCTCATCTCCTTGGTAAAGGATCCAATATCCGCATTCACTCATTCGAGTGAAGAGATCAAGAGGCCTAATCGACAGATGTATTGACCGGGATAACTGCTTTATATGGGCTTCGTACGCACTTCTTGGTAGTCGAATGATCGCCAACCCCAAGTTACTTATAATTGCCCGCTCTTCAGAAGCACTTCCCACGAAAGTCCGTTCACCGCTGCTGCGCCAATTCCTCCTATCCTCATCCATGGCGTACTTCGTGAGAGTAAAAAGAAATTCGGTTGGAGAGATACATCCAGTGAAAAGTTCTCTATTTCCCGAAATTTCAAATGGAACTCGAAAGGTTGGCAACTCTCTCTTCTCCATAACCGAGAAGAGTAATAACGCGCCACCTCTCGTACAGTGATTCCCGTAGCAATCTTTCTTAACTCTGTTTGATCTTCGCTTTCTTGTACTATTAGAGACCTCACCGCGAGGCAACTGTTTACCGTTAGGGACTTGACACCTATGCCACTCTCCGACTCCCGCTACCTCCTAGCTCGCACATGGGCTGTTCGCCTACTTCGCCTGGAGTCTTCAATTCTTGTAGCCATTGCTTTGTACATGGTTTATCGCGGCATTACCGACACCGTGCATGACCTTGGTGCGTATGCGGGAGTAATTATCTTTGCTCTTCTCGGAGCGGCTGGTCTCTTCGTTGCCTCTCGAGGTTTTAACCAAGGCAAGGCTTATGGCCGAGCACCTGCCGTGCTAGCAAATGGCATTGCAATGGGTGTTGCATATTTCATGCTCAATGGCAGCTTTTATATTGGTGCTATCCCGTTATTTATCTTAGGAGCAACAACCTTCACGGCTTCGCTTTTTGGTTATCGCGAATAACTACTCAAGGCCGAAAAACGGTCGCGAATAACTAGTGCGATTAATTACCACTCCACAATCATTTCATCTTCCCAAAACAATCCAGTCTTGGACTTCTTGGGGTCATCACTGCTCGCATCGAATTCGCGATTAGCCAACCAAATGCCACATGCTGCGCCTTCAGCGGCAGAACGTGGTGCATCGGGTCCACCCATATCCGTGCGTGAATGATTAGGGCAGATTGCATCAACTAAGAATCCGCGAGCGCCATGGTTTGTTTCATGAGCAAGATTGCGAACGAGTGCATTCACACCAGCTTTACTAATTCGATACGGAGCTAAGCCGCCAGCATTGCCGGGTCCGGACATGCGACCAAGGCACGCAGTGAAGATGACGACGCGACCTTTGCGTTCCTCGGCCATTGGCGCTGCGAGCGTATTGACGAGAACAAAAACTGAATCCAAATTGATGGCCATGACTCGACGCCACTCTTCAGTGGTGGTGCGCAGTGTCTTAGACATCTTCTCGCTCATTACGCCATGGGCGAGAACAAGAACATCGGGAGTTCCAAATGTGGCGAGGATTTCTTCCGCCACAGTTCGCGTGGCAGCAAGGTCTTCGAAATCAACAGCGCGAAATTCACATCCGAGTTCAGCGGCTGTGGCAGCTGCGCGAACCGGATCTTTACTGACGATCACGACTCGATCGCCTAGTGCCTGCAAGGACTTTGCAACTTCATAGCCAAGGCCACGAGATCCGCCTGTGACTATGGCGAGACGAGAAGTGCTCATTCGGGGCTCCATCTATCGCGGGCTCGGGCAGGGCGCGAAGGTATGGGTCGAATCATGCCCGCATTCGGCTCGATCTGCCCCATTTTGGGTCATGGGTCACACCCTTCTCACAGGGGGCGGGGATGAGCCTCCCAGTCATAACTAATAGACTTTGGCCATTCAGTAGGAGCGTGAAAACGCCCCGCAGAGAATCGGAGCAGAGCCAGTGTCGGCAACAGGATCTAACACTCCTGCTAACCACTTCGGCGGATCATTCGGTCCCAACGAGTGGCTAGTTGCAGAGATGTATGACCGTTACTTGGTCGATCCTTCTTCCGTAGATAAAGCTTGGTGGGATTTCTTCGCCGATTACTCCCCGGCGATTGGCAACAGTGCAGGAAACAAATCAACTCTTCCGCCGCTCGCCGATGCACCTAAAGGTGGAACGCCACCACTTCCTAAGTCAGCCGCAAAAGATTCTGCGCCAGTTATTTCAACACCAGCGACTCCAATTTCAAGTGCGCCTGCAACTCCTTCTGCGCCGATTACTCCCGCAGCGCCCGCGCCACAAATTACTCCATCGGTTTCAGCGCCTGC
>CAIQXR010000003.1 GCA_903875815.1 uncultured Actinomycetes bacterium | reverse complement strand
TGCAATTGTTAACCCAGTACAGGCTGCTGCTCCCGATGCGATTGAAATTCGCACCGACAAGGCTGGCCAAGTAGGCAACAAAGTCTTCGATTGGGAAATCGGCGATAAGTCACGTACCGATAAGGCATTCGAAGAGGCCGATGTGGTCTCCAAGATTGAACTCCACTATCCACGTACTCACCCATCACCTATCGAGAACTGCGGATCCGTTGCAGATTTCGATCGTGCCTCCGGCAAGCTCACTGTCTACATGACAACCCAGGCGCCACACATCGTGCGCGCAGCTGTTGCTCTTGTCGCAGAACTTCCAGAACACCAGATCCGCATCATTTCACCAGATATCGGTGGCGGATTCGGTAACAAGGTTCCGGTCTACCCAGGTTATGTCATCTCTATCTTGGCTTCGATCTTGACCGAGAAGCCAGTGAAGTGGATTGAAGATAAGACCGGTAACTTGGTTTCGACCGGTTTTGGTCGCGACGTTTACCTCAAGGGTGAGATGGCGCTTCGCAAGGATGGAAAGATCCTCGGAGTTCGCATGAATACCATCTCTGATCACGGTGCATTCTTCGCCGATGCTCAGCCTTCGAAGTTCAAGATTGGTCTGATGCACTCAGCATTTGCGTGCTACGACATCCCGACAGCGCATATGTTCGCAACGGGTTACTACACCAATAAAGCACCTGGTGGCGTTGCCTATCGTTGCTCATTCCGCGTTACTGAAGCGATGTTCTTCCAAGAGCGTATGGTTCAAGCAGCTGCTGATGATTTAGGAATGGATCAAGCAGAGTTCCGTCGCATTAACTTTGTGAAGGATGACGACTTCCCACACCGCACACCATTTGGCTTCCTTACCGACTCCGGTCAGTACGGCAAGTGCTTGGATATCGGTCTCGAAGCAATCGGCTGGTCCACATTGGAAGAGCAGCGTAAAGAAGCTGCAAGCCGTGGCAAGTTGCTCGGTATCGGTATCTCCACAATGACCGAACCACTCGGTGCTGGTAACAGCCGCGAGTACGACATTCTTGGTATCAAGATGTTCGACTCTGCTGAACTTCGTGTTCACATGACAGGTAAGGCAATGCTCCGTACCGGATCACGTGGACAGGGAACTGGTCACGAGACAACATGGGCACAGATTGTTGCTCACGAACTCGGTATTCCAGCAGATGACATTGTCGTCGAAGAAGGCGATACCGATACCGCACCATTCGGTATGGGTACCTACGCGTCACGTTCTACACCAGTAGCTGGCGCAGCAATTGCGATGGCCGCTCGTAAGGTTCGTGCCAAGTCTCGTAAGATCGCAGCACACTTACTCGAAGTATCTGAAGAAGATATCGAGTGGGAGCTTGGTCGCTTCTACGTTCGTTCTAATAAAGAGCGCGGCGTATCGATCCAAGAGTGCGCCATGGCGGCTTACTCCAATATGCCTGATGGTATGGAACCAGGCTTAGAGAGCGTTGCTTACTACGATCCACCAAACCTCACCTGGCCATTTGGTTGCTACATCTGCAAGGTCGAAGTCGATCCAGAGACCGGCGTCTGGGATGTTACCCAGTTCGTTGCTGTCGATGACTGCGGTGTTCGCATCAATCCAATGATCGTCGAAGGACAGATCATGGGTGGCCTCACCGAAGCTTATGCAATGGCAAACATGCAGTACCAGACCTACGATGAAGAAGGAAATATCATCGGCGGTAACTACATGGACTTCTTGCTACCAACGGCTTGGGAAACTCCAGGTTGGGAACTCTACGAAGTTGTTACACCTTGCCCACACCATCCAATTGGTGCCAAGGGTGTTGGTGAATGCGCAACTGTAGGTGGACCTGCAGCATTTGTTAACGCTGTTATGGATGCTTTGAAGCACAAGGGCGTTCGCAACATCGATATGCCAATGATGCCTAACCGCGTCTACGAAGCAATCCAAACCGGAAAAGACATCAGCGGTATGCCACCAGTTCGGATCGGCAACTAATAATGTCCAATCAGGCCGTTGAAGGCATGGGCGTGATGCAGCGCGCAGTAGAACTCACACAGAGCGGTGAAGCTTTTGTGATGGCTACTGTCGTCTGGCGCCAAGGTCCTTCATCTGGTCACAGCGGTTCCCGCGCAATCATTACCTCAGATGGAAAACTTCACGGATGGATCGGCGGAGCATGTGCCGAGCCGGTCCTTATCCGCGAAGCTAAAAAGGTAATGGAAGAGGGCAAGGCCAAATTAATTTGGCTCGGACAAGAGAAAGACTTCCTCGGCATGCATGTGCCAGATGGCGTCATCACTGTTCCGATGGCCTGCCAGAGCGAAGGCGCACTACAGATTTATGTAGAGCCAGTTCTCGCATCTCCTCGCGTGGTTATCGTCGGTCGCTCACCAATGGCGATCACACTTCTTAATTTGGTTCAGGCACTCGATTGGAGCGTGAAGCTCATTGATCTCAATGAGTTCACTACCGACTCAGTGACCAGTTCATCCGTGGTTGTTGTTGCCACCCAAGGTCATGGCGATGAGGAAGCAGCAGAGATTGCGCTCCCTGCTAAGCCGTTGTATCTCGGTGTTGTCGCTTCACGCAAGCGTGGCCAAGCGGTCTTGGCTTACTTGCAGGATCGCAAATTTGCGGCAGCAGATATCGAAAAGATTCATCTGCCAGCAGGTTTGGATCTTGGACATACCACGCACCGTGAAATGGCTGTGGCAATCTTGGCCGAACTCGTGCAATTGCGCGCCGCCGGCAAGTTAACTCCAGCAGCAAGTGCACAATCTTCTGGCCCGACCATGTTGAACGTGATCCAGCCCGAAGAAGTAATTGATTTAGTTTGTGGCATGACTGTTACTGCAGAGAAGTCGAATCGTCCCTTTGAATATGAAGGCACGACTTACTACTTCTGTGCACCAGGCTGCCGCGCTAGCTTTGAGAAAAATCCAACCTCGTACATCTATCAGGAGGCATAATGCTCATCTCGCAATCAATCGATGTCGATCAACAGATCGATGCGGTGTGGAAGTTCTTCGATGATGTCCCGCAGGTTGCGGCGTGTATCCCCGGCGCAGATCTCACCGATGAGATCGGAACCGATCACTACGCTGGCGATGTAAACATTTCTGCCGGTCCAGTAAAGCTCGAGTTCGCTGGCCAAGCTAAAGTCGAGTCTCGCGATAACGCGAAGAAGGTCATCATTATCAACGCTTCTGGCGCTGATAAGAAGGGTCGCGGCGAAGCGCAGGCAGTTCTCACCGCTTCACTCGTGACTATCGCAACCGGAACTCGCGTCAATATCGGTCTCGATCTCACCATCTCAGGTGCTGCTGCTCAATTCGGTCGCAGCTTGATCGCAGATATCACCGGTGTTCTCGTTAACCAGACTGCAGGCACCATGGCACTTCGCATGGATGCGATTGCTAAGGGTCTTGATCCCAACACCGTTGGTGGTCCTAAGTCTGCTAGCGCACTTGCTATTGCAGGAACCGTCTTCAAGAAGGCCGCGAGCCGTATCTTTGCTCGCTTCTTCTTGCCTTACCAACCAGTGCCACGGCGCTAGCCCGGAAAGAGAGAGGAAAAAAATGAGCCTATGGGGTATCGGCAATCTTGTTCTCTTGATTGTCATCGTGCCAGTACTTGTTGCTCTTCTTAACGCAGTCCTCGGACCGTTAGAGACAATTCGCGGAGCTGCAGATGATGCACTCGCTGGCGGAGTCGCACTAATCGGCGAACTCAACAACACACCAACACAATTAGCGCGTACTGAAGCGGTCATTGCAGATGTTGCAAATGGCGCCGTTCGTTACGCCGGTCCCGTTTCTAAGTTGCTGGGATAAGGAGAGAAAATGCCACAAGAAGCAGTATTCACACTCATTTTGGCAACGCTGATCATTGCAGCTGCAGCTCTTGGTTTGATCCGAGTTATCGGTCACTTGCGCGCAGTTGTGAAGACCCTCGATGCACTCGATGGCGGAGTTCAAGTCATCGTTGCAAAGACTGCCACCGTCCCATCCGCCGTCGCATCAGTCAACGCCAGCCTCAAGCCGGTTCGTGACTTTGCAGAGTCGATCTAAGGGGAGCGCATGAACTTCACTGGACATAGTGGCTGGCTCGCCGGCTACATCATCGCACTCGTTGTGGTGCTCGTCGTTGTCGCACTCGTTGTTCCTATCTTGCTCTTGGCACACAAGATCGGTGGCCAAGCTGCCTCGATCAATGCCGGACTCGAAGGCGCCGAGCGCAACACTGCAGCGCTAACAAATCTCAAGACCACAATTGCATCGGCCAATGCAATCGTCGCTGGTCTCAACCGTGGCCGCAAGAAGTTGGGAGGCTGAGTTAGATGGAGCCAACAAAAGCTGTACATGATCTCTGGCAGTTAGCCGATATCTTGGGTGCTGTTGTAGTTGTTGCAGTTGCAGCGCTACTCACCATCTTGGTTATCCTCGTCCG
>CAIQXR010000002.1 GCA_903875815.1 uncultured Actinomycetes bacterium | reverse complement strand
TGGGTAACGACCTTCGCCTCGGCGATGTGGTTTTCCTTAACCTTCTTGCGGATCTTGGATTTAGGCATGGCCCAAGATTACTACAGAATAAGGGCATGGAAACGAGCCTAGAAGCGGGCACCCGCCCCGCCAAGATCTTGGTGGTCGATAACTTCGACTCCTTTGTCTATAACCTCGTTCAATATCTGGCTCAGATCGGTGCTGAGTGCACGGTGCTGCGCAATGATGAAGTGACTGTGGAGATGGCCCGTGATTACGACGGCGTCCTGATCTCACCCGGCCCTGGCACACCAGAAGAAGCTGGCATCAGCATTGAGATGGTGAAGTTCTGTGCTGCCGAAGGTATTCCCCTCTTTGGCGTCTGCTTAGGTCACCAAGCAATCGCAACTGCATTTGGTGGCGTGGTCTCACGCGCACCAGAGCTCTTGCATGGCAAGACATCTGTGGTGACACATAATGGAACAGGTTTGTTTGAAGGAATTCCATCACCATTTACGGCAACGCGTTATCACTCTCTCGCTATTGAGAATGATTCTGTGCCATCAGTATTGGAAGTCACGGGTCAGACAGAATCTGGTGTGATCATGTCGGTGCAGCACAAAACTTTGCCGATTAGTGGCGTGCAATTCCACCCAGAGTCAGTGCTGACAGAGCATGGCCATCAGATGCTCGGCAATTGGCTAGTGGTGTGTGGCGATAAGGGCGCTCGCAAGCGAAGCGAAGGTCTGTCGCCTGTGGTTGCACAGGCAAGCAATTAATTACTTATCGCTTATTAATTAGTCGGTAATTGATTCACGGTAATCGTGATGTTTGAACCAATTGATTGCGTTGTGCCACCGCTGGGAGATTGCGCGAGAACAACATTTGCGGGTTGGGTCTTATCGGTGGCGTAGATGATCTTGACGATTAAACCTGCTTGCGAGAGTTCGTTCTGAGCGGTGATGCCATCGGCGCCAAGGAAGTTTGGTACTTGAACATTTCCGCTGGCGAATTGAAGAATGATTCCGCTACCGGCAGGGACGCTTGAACCACCGTCGGGTAATACCTTGAGGACTACGCCGGGGTTCTGGTTGGAATTAATAGGAATGGTTTGCGCGATAGAGAGACCAGCTGCGCGAATTTCATTGGTGGCATCAGCAAGTGATTTACCGACGAGATCTGCGGGGACAATCGCCGGGACTGAACCTTGGGAGATCAGCAGCGTGACTGAACTACCTGCGGGTGCGAGGGAATGCGCGTAAGGAATCTGTCCGGCAATAAGGCCAGTGGGCACGTGCTGGTCTGGCACTTGCTGGGTGGTGATGGTGAATCCAGCTAGACGCTCGCGCGCAACTGCTTCGGAGAGTCCGCGGACATCGGCGACAGAGATGGTGGGCACCTTGGATTTGCTAGCGGGCATGATCAAGAAAGCTGTGGTGACAAGAAGAATGGTGGCGAGTGCTGCAGCGCCAAGAACAATGAAATTGTGGCGGGGGATGACGCGGCGGAACTTTGCGGTGACTGCTTCGCCTTGGCGGACAAGTGTGATGTCCCGGAGCATCTCGTGCGCAGTCTGGTAGCGCTCGGCAGGATCCTTAGCGAGAGCGATGGAAAGAATAGTGTCGAGATTGGGATCAAGATCTTCGTTGACTTCAGTGGGTGGAATGAAATTAGCGGAGACATGTTGGTAGGCGATAGCTACGGGAGTCTCACCAGTGAATGGTGTGCGGCCGGTAAGTAATTCATACATCAAGCAGCCGACTGAATAAATATCGCTACGACCGTCGGCGATATCGCCAGTGGCTTGTTCGGGGGAGAGATATTGCGCTGTGCCCACAACATTCCAGGTAGAAGTCATGGTGGCGCCGGAGTCATCGGTGGCGCGAGCGATGCCGAAGTCCATCACTTTCACATCACCGGAGTCAGTAAGCATGATGTTGCTGGGCTTAATATCGCGGTGAACGATCCCGTTCTGGTGGGAGTACTCGAGTGCGTCCAAGATGCCAGCAGTAATGCGCAGTGCTTCGACTTCTGGGATAGGTGTGCCTGAGTTGAGAAGCTCACGCAGTGTGTGACCAGTGACTAACTCCATGACGATGTAGGAGTTGTTCTCTTCTTCACCAGAGTCATAGACCGCAACGATGCCAGGGTGATTAAGTCCAGCCGCAGCGAGTGCTT
>CAIQXR010000001.1 GCA_903875815.1 uncultured Actinomycetes bacterium | reverse complement strand
GTCGCCCAATTTTTTGGTGGGGTAGCAAAAGCCCCAGCATCGTTCTCCTCGCGCATCTCGATACCGTTTGGCCGCACGACTCCTATCTCCCGCTGTGGAACGTCGAGGGCGATATCGCGCGTGGCCCCGGAATCTTCGATATGAAAGCCGGCTTCTTACAGGCAATGTATGCAGTCGCTGACATTCCTGGCGCTCATGAAAGAGTTGCGCTAGTTGCCACCACTGATGAAGAAGTCGGTAGCCAAAGTTCACGCGCACTCATTGAACGTTTGGCGATAGGTGCCAGCGCAGTTCTTGTATTAGAAGCTTCGCTCAATGGCAAAGTGAAGACTGGTCGCAAAGGTACTGCGATGTACAAAATTACGGTTCATGGTCGCGCTTCGCATGCTGGCCTCGAGCCAGAGAAGGGCATCAACGCCACATCCGAAATTGCCCAACTCGTTTCGCAAGTACTCGCACTAGAAAATTCAGAGCACGGCACAACAGTGGTGCCCACAACGATGCACTCGGGTACAACGACAAATACTGTGCCTGCTCTCGCAACTCTTGATATTGATGTTCGCTCTTTTCTCGCCTCCGAACTCACTCGAGTCGATGCAGCTGTTAAATCCCTCAAGGCAAAGCACCCAGAGGCTCGGATTGAGATCACTGGTGGAATAAATCGCCCGCCGTTGGAGTTATCTTCAACAGCTGCGCTTTACGAGAAGTTAGAGGCAACGCTCGCTAATGCAGGGCTACCTGCAGTGGGTCACGCTTCTGTTGGCGGTGCCAGCGATGGCAATTTCGCTGCCGCAGCAGGGGCTCCTACCTTGGATGGCCTCGGCGCAGTTGGCGATGGTGCCCATGCACCACATGAACAGATCTCACTCTCCAGCATTCCTGCTCGAGTAGAAATCCTTCACCTATTTATTAAGGACTTGCTTAGTGTCTGATGGCCCACTGATTGTTCAGAGCGATAAGACCCTGCTTCTTGATGTCGATCATTTGCTTGCCGATGAATGTCGTCGCGCAATTGCAGCCTTCGCTGAACTCGAAAAGTCACCTGAACATATTCACACATATCGCCTGACTTCACTCGGCCTATGGAATGCGCGCGCAGCTGGCTTAGATGCAGAACGCGTTGTCGATACTCTGCTCAAGTACTCCCGCTATGCCGTGCCACATGCACTTCTGGTCGATATTGCCGAGACCATGTCTCGTTATGGCCGATTGCGCTTGGAATCCAATCCCGTTCATGGCCTCGTTCTGGTTTCGCAAGATGCTGCAGTATTAAAGGAAGTAACGCGTGGCAAGAAAGTAGCGCCGATGTTGGGCTTACAGCTCGACGACGAGACGATCGTTGTTCATCCGGGTCAGCGCGGATTTCTCAAGCAAGCACTTCTCAAACTCGGGTGGCCGGCCGAAGACTTTGCTGGCTATGTCGATGGTGAAGCGCACCATATTGATCTTGTGCAAGATGGTTGGAATATTCGTCGCTATCAAGAACTCGCTGCTGAAGGTTTCTGGCATGGCGGCTCTGGCGTTGTTGTACTCCCCTGTGGCGCTGGAAAGACAATTGTTGGCGCAGCGGCCATGGCTCACGCCAAAGCAACTACTTTGATTTTGGTAACAAATACTGTTGCTGCTCGACAATGGCGCGATGAATTGCTTAAGCGCACCTCACTTCATGAAGATGAAATCGGTGAGTATTCCGGCGCGAAGAAAGAGATTCGTCCCGTCACCATTGCTACCTATCAAGTAATGACCACCCGCAAAAAAGGTTTATATGCCCACCTCGATCTCTTCGATGCGATCGATTGGGGTCTGATTATTTACGACGAGGTGCACTTACTTCCAGCACCGATCTTCCGCTTTACCGCTGATATCCAATCCCGTCGCCGCCTAGGCTTAACTGCCACATTGGTTCGCGAAGATGGCATGGAAGGCGAAGTCTTCTCTCTCATTGGACCTAAGCGCTATGACGTACCGTGGAAAGAGATCGAGGCACAGGGCTATATCGCTCCCGCCGATTGCGTAGAAGTTCGCGTGACTCTTACCGAATCAGAACGTCTTAATTACGCCACTGCCGAACCAGAAGAGCGCTATCGCTTCTGCGCGACAAGTGCCACCAAGACTCATATTGCAGCCCAATTAGCTCGCCACCATCAAGGTGAACAAGTATTGATCATCGGCCAATATCTCGATCAACTCGATGCCCTCGGTGAAGAGCTGGGAGTCCCCGTCATTAAGGGCGATACACCGTTGAAGGAGCGCGAGCGACTCTTTGCCGCCTATCGCACCGGTGAAATCTCGTGCTTAGTAGTCTCTAAAGTTGCTAACTTCTCGATCGATCTTCCAGAAGCAACAATCGCTATTCAAGTATCTGGAACTTTCGGTTCTCGCCAAGAAGAGGCGCAGCGACTCGGTCGAGTATTACGTCCTAAGGCCGATGGCCGCGGTGCGCGCTTCTATTCGATCGTTGCCCGAGATACCGTCGATCAAGATTTCGCGCAGAATCGTCAGCGCTTCTTGGCTGAACAAGGCTATGCCTATCGCATTATCGATGGTGAAGATGTTTTGCGCGGCAATACCGAGATTCCTGAATAATTTAAATCTCGCCCTGATCTAAGCCCTTCACAACTTCGCGTGCCCGTTCGCGCAGTTCTGGTAGATCAGATAAACGCTCTAACCCATAGAGCTGTTGGGCCATTCGATGATTGCCTGAAAATTCCTCGCGATGTCGATCGAGAAAATCCCAATATAAGGTCGTGAATGGACAAGCATCTTCGCCCACTCGTTTCTTCGGATCGTATTTGCAGGGCTTGCAGTAATTACTCATTTTGGAGATATATGAGCCACCAGCTGCATAAGGCTTAGTCATCATCGCACCGCCATCAGCATGAATTCCCATGCCGATCACATTGGGGACCATCACCCAATCGGATGCATCGATAAATGATTCCCGCATCCACGCCAGATACTCCTGGGGATTTACTCCGGCAATAAGAGCGAGATTACTCAAGACCATCAATCGAGGAATATGGTGAACCCAAGCTCGATCTTCAATTCCTGCAATATTATCTTTTACACAGTTCATCGAAGTTTTCTCAGAATCCAAATACAGCGGTAATAACTTTCGAGTGGCGCCTAAATTATTGCCTTCTTTGTACGAAGCGCCAAAGTGCCAATACATACCATTGACATATTCGCGCCAGCCAATGAGTTGGCGGATAAATCCTTCAGCGCTGGCGATCGGAATATCGCCCTTCTCAAATCGCTTGAGTACTGCGGTTAACACTTCAGCTGGATGGAGCAGACCGTTGTTGAGATAGGGGCTGAGAAGTGAGTGATGGATCGCCCAATTCTCGGTAGTCATTGCATCTTCGTATGGTCCAAAATTTCCAAAGTGGTTATCGAGGAAATTCTTCAATTGCTTTTGCGCAGCAGCGCGGGTGGTCCCCCACACATCAGGTAGTTCAATGCCCAACTTATTAGCGACTTCCCGGTCGATTTCATCGACGCTGTGATGGAGGTAAGGCGGGTAGGTGTAATTCTTTGGTGGGGGCAGGCGATTCTCTTTATCGAAATTCCACTGGCCGCCGACGGGAGTATTGCCATCCATCAACACTTGCAGCCTCACTCGCTGCGCGCGGTAAAAGTTCTCCATGAGAAAGCTCTTCTGCTTATCGGCCCACAGTGCGAAATCTTTTCGGGATGTCAGAAAGAAGTCATTAGGAATTATGTCAACGCCACATTCGGCTAGGGTCTTGGCCAATCGGTAAGAGGATGCTTCAGCTGCAACAATCGGAAGACCCGGATACATTGCCGCTATCTCTATTAGGCCTTCGCGGGTAGTAGGGCGCTCCAGATATTCAACAGTGAAACCCTCGCTGCGCAGTTCTTGTGCAAAGTGTTTTGCCGATGAGATTAAGAAATAGAGTCGGACTTTATTCCACTGCTCACCAGTGACCATCCGCTTGCTCTCCACCATAACAATGAGATCACTCGCCGGGTCAGCACCTTTAAGGACGCCATACTTTCGATGAAGATGATCGAAGGGGAGATAGAGAATGCGTTTCATTAATTCTCCCGGCAGCGATCGCTGCAATACTTCACTTCATCCCAATTTTTTGCCCACTTTTTTCGCCACTCAAATGGCAGGCCGCACCTTTGGCAAGTCTTAGGCGCAAAGCCATTCTTCGCTTTGGCAACTCTCATTATTGAGAGATCACTTTTCTAAATCGCACAGGATCGACTCGAAAGAAATCATGTGGTTGATCGTCGATGAGAATCACGGGCACTTGCTCGCCATATTTCTTCTCTAAATCAGGATCTCCGTCAATAAGAACTTTCTCAATTTCAAATTCAAATTCTGGGCGGAAGCTTTCAATCGTCTCGAGCGCTACCTGGCAGAGGTGGCAATTGGCTCGGGCGTAGATTTTGACCAGCTTCATTAGGCTGACGATAGCGACTCCTGCTAGCGTTTTCCCATGCGCCGCTCCCCCCTCATGCTGAGCTTGGTAGTCGCGTTAGGCCTTATCTCTCCTGTTCAGCAAGCTCAGGCGTTATCCACTGAGATTCGCTCAGTCTCGGCCGGGTGGGTCAATGAATATGCCGCTCCATCACAGAAGGGCGCGCACGAAAACGCCGCTGTCGCACCTAGTGGCGCACACGTTGATAAGAAATCAACCATCAATATCGATTTCAATACTATTCCTGTCGCCTACCAACCAGCAGTGCAAGCAGCAGTCGATGCCTGGTCGGCAAGTTTTACTTCCAAAGTTCCGATCAATGTAAATGCCACATGGGATCGTATGGGTTCTTCCACCATCCTGGCATCTGCTACCCCTGTTAAATATTTTAATAATTTTGCTGGTGCGCCTGATAAAGATCTTTGGTACGCCTCGGTACTGGCAAATGTTCTCGCGGGCAAAGATTTGGATCCCAAGAATCCTGAAATTTCTATCTCGATCAATTCAACAGTTGCGCCAACTTTTTATACCGGCACAGATGGGAATTGTCCCGATAACCGTTATGACTTAGAGTCAGTGGTACTTCATGAACTCGGTCATGGCATGGGCTTTCTCTCCAATAGCGAGTACTTAACTTTTGGTTATGGAAATATCGCCAAGCCAACTCCCTACGATGCCTATGCTCAACTTCCCGATGGTCGCCGGCTTATGGATCTGCCATCGCCATCACTCGAATTAGGAAGCGCACTGACAAATACTTTGGTCTGGTCAGGTTCAAATGGCGTAGCAGCAAATAATGGAATTAAGCCGAAGCTCTATACACCAATCATGTATGAAGCAGGATCATCGGTGAGCCACCTCGATCTCGCAACCTTCGGCACTAGTGGTGAGAATGCAGTAATGGCGCCTAACTTGGCACCTGGTGAAATTTTCCACGCGCCTGGTTCACTTCTGCTCGCTATGTTGCAAGATCTCCTGCAGAAGCCACCTGCAGGCACGCCATCAGGAATTCCGCAAGCACCACGTAATGTTCTAGCGATTGTCGGCGATAAATCTGCGCTTATTACCTTCGATCCACCAGCTAATGCCCGCACCTCGCAGGTCTCCTCTTACACCGTGAAAGTCAATCAAACTGGGCTTACCCAAGTAACCAATACCAGTCCGCTATTGATTACTGGCTTAAAAAATGGCAGCACTTATTCATTCACCATTACTGCCAAGAATGCGTTGGGCACATCTGATGCTGCTACCACCAATGGCGTTATTCCGATGGCACCATGGCCAAGTACTGTCATTGATCCTGCCGCCGGCGCTAAATATCTAGCCACCGGAACTTTCCAAGGTAAGCCAATGATCGCCTACTCGGATGCTAAGAATGGTGATCTCAAATTAGCTACCTACAACGGCACGGCGTGGAGCAAGCAAGTTGTTGACGGCAATGCCACAACTGGCGGCAAAACTGCTGATGACGTCTCCGGAAATATCTCGATCTGTTCTGGCAAAGTCGGCAAAGTTGAAACCCTTAATATTTTCTACGCTGATCTCACAACCCATGATCTTCGCTATGCGGGTTTCGATGGCAGCAAGTGGAGCTACAGCATTGTCGATGGCAACGCAGCAAAAATTCAGCCATACCAAGAGAGTCAACGCGTTCGCACCGGCAGTGATGTCAGCGTCAGCAGCGCATGCGTTCAAACTGCCGCTGGCTTGCAAGTCTTCTACCGCGATGAGAGCCAAGGCATTCTGCTTGGCGCAGTAAAAGATGGCAGCAAGTGGCGTTATGAATTAGTTGATGGCGATCGCCAGACCGATGGTCGAACCACAGGCGATGTCGCCTTCCACCTCAAAGCGGCAAATGTAGGCAACCATATCTACTTGCTGTATGACTCAGTTCTCTCAGTCGATCAAGATAAGACCCCGCTTCGCGGCGAACTTCGGTTAGCCCAGCGAGATACTGCTTATCCAGAAGATTGGAACTATTCCACTGTTGATACCAGCGGGAATGGCGTAACGATCGCTGGGTTCGATGTTGCACTCGCTATCTCAGGGAAATCAGCCCTTGCTGGGTGGTTCGTGGCAACCGGTGTATCGGCGCCCGATGCTGCTCAAATTCGCTGGGTCGATTTAACCAGCGGCTATGCACCGCAATCACTACCCACTGATTACTACGGCACTCCATCTGCTCCGCTTTCGCAAGATAAAACTGGACTGCTCTTTGGCTGCGAGAAGCGATTGTGCGCCATCAATAAAGCGGATCAAACTTTCACACTTGTCAGCACTAGCCCGGTCGATTCCACTGCCCGAGCCGAGTGGATCTCATTGGGCGGAGCTCGCTACGCAATCATTGGCGTGGATGGAAAGTTGCTCGCTTTTAAAGCTCCTAAATAAGCGTTAAACCAAAACCATCGCTTCGTTCAGTGAGAATGAGTAACCCTTTACCTGATTGCCATTGCAAGCCAATAACTTTTCCTTGCAAGTAATTTGCACTCTTGAGGACTGCTAATTTGTTATAGCCAATGACTACAGGAATATCACTCTTGGGTTTCCATGATGGAATTCCTTTAATCGCCCCGTGCGAGAGGTAACTCTTATAAAGCATGGTCCCGGCTTTAATGGTGGTGATTGCCGCAGGAGCAACTTCCTTAGTAATTGGCTTACTCGTCACTGGTACCAATTGATAACTCGAGCTAATAGAAGTGGAAAATTGTGAGGCGCTACCGCCCTGATAGAGCTTGCCGGAGAGCGTAAAACCAGTGGCAGTGGCCACGAGGTTCGTTGGATTCACAACACCGCCGGCATCAATGGCAGTAGTGGAGAGAAGCTGTCCGGTGGCAGAGACTCGCCAGATTGTTAATTGCGTCAAAGAATTCTTTGGCGTTGAGATTGGTTCAAGCGTTACGCCATCAGGATTTGTCACAACCCCTGTGTCTACTGGCGCTGGGGCGCTGGCTGTGGGCGCCGCGCTTGCGGCCCCTGCCACTACAAAACCGCCAGCTTTATCTTTCACAATCGCAGTAGCGATCTCATCCCCAGCACCACCCAAGTGGAGCGACCATTGAGTCGCACCTAAATAATCGATCGCCTGGATATAACCATCGCTATTTCCACTCGTCGTACCAGTACTTGCGGTCGTTGTTTCAACGCTTCCCACGATGACAATTGATATTGGAGTCGTTGTGAAGGCAGCAATTTGATCACCTGCGCTGCCACTCAGCGTTGTTATAAGAAATGGTTTTACTGGCAGTACTTTGATTGCTTTTGCTACCGGAGTTGCGGCAGTTGCTGCGTTGGCAGTTATTGCCAGGGTTGCAAGAAAGAGTGCAACCGCAACTTTCTTCATGCCAATTCCTGCGAGCGATCGCGCGCTGCCGTCATTGCTTTTAAAGTGAGCTCGGCTAGTGCGCCATCACTAAATACTTTCAGTGCCGCGGCAGTGGTGCCATTGGGGCTAGTAACATTTTCACGCAATGTCGTTGCGCTCTTGCCAGATTTTTCTAGCATTCCTGCGGCGCCCACAATGGTTTGGATGGTGAGCGTGCTCGCTACTTCTTCAGAAAGTCCTAGCTCCACACCTGCAGCAACCATAGCTTCAACAAAGGCGAAGAAATAGGCAGGGCCAGAACCGCTCACAGCAGTAACGGCGTCTTGGAGTGATTCATCGAGAACGACTGCGATTCCGCAACTTTCGAGAAAATTCTTAGTGAATGCCAACTGATCAGCGCTCACGCGAGCG
The DNA here is from genome assembly GCA_903875815.1 of uncultured Actinomycetes bacterium. The sequence goes on along the minus strand of CAIQXR010000001.1, from coordinate 3,454 downwards.
GCTGGTGAAATACCAGCAGCCCCGAGTCCAATGAGTGCTGGTGTATTAGGCATTACTCGAACCACTGTCGCACCCTCGGAGAGCGCCGCTTCGATAAAGGCAATCGTCTTGCCAGCAGCAAATGAGATGAGGAGTGCATCGGGCGAGAGTTCGCTCTTAATGCTCTCTAACAGCGCGCCTAGGTCCTGTGGTTTTACGACAAGGAGAATGGTGCTGCATTCGCGGGCGATCTCAGCGACACTTTTATGGATAGCGCCATAGGTGGTGGCGATCTCGGCGGCGCGATCATCCCGCTTTTCAGCGAAGTAGATCTGCGCTGGTGAAGTTCCCGCCGCAATTAAGCCAGCTAGGAGCGCTTCGCCCATATTTCCAACGCCGTAGATACCGACTGCGCCAGTTGCCTTCCAAGTGCTCATAGTTCAAGCCTACCTAAGGTGGCAGGCGATGTGCGTTATTCACTTCTAAGCCCTAGGCTTTCGGACTATGCCAGAGGTAAAAGCAAATTTCGCACGCGATTGGGTTGAGTTCTACGACCCATCCAAGCCCGAAGATCTCTACAAGTGCGACCTGACTTGGCTCACCTCATATTGGAATTGCATCTATGGCGCAGGGTGCTGCGGTATTGATGCCGATAAGCCCAACGCCGGTTGCTGCTCTGATGGCGCCTACTACACCGATGAAGCCGATGAAGCTCGCACCGATCTCGTCGCTACTCGCCTTACCAAAGAGATGTGGCAATTCTACGAAGATGCGCAACCAAAGAAAGGCAAGGGCAAACTTCGTATCTCCGAGACCGGTCTAGATAACGATCGAAAGACTCGCATGGTCGATGGCTCGTGCATCTTCCTCAATCGCGTTGGATACGAATCACCTAGTTTTACTGGCTCATTTGGTTGCGTACTCCATCACCTTGCTCAAAAAGAGGGCGTCCACTTTGTTGAGACTAAGCCCGATGTCTGCTGGCAACTTCCGATGCGTCGCAGTTTTGAAACTCGCGAACTCGGCGATCAAGAGATCAATGTTATTGTTATTGGCGAATACGAACGTCTTGCCTGGGGCGATGGCGGCGCTGAATTTGATTGGTACTGCACCAGCAATACCGAAGCGCACAACGGTTCCGAGCCGGTCTATCTCTCCAATCGCGTGGAGTTGACTGCGCTGATGAGCGAGGCTGCCTACGAGGTTCTCAAGGGCTATTGCGATAATCGGATGGAGACCATCCGCGCTGAACTCGCTGCCGTCCAGAAGCGCTCACTTCCGCTCTTTGTGATCCACCCAGCCACCGTGGCTGCCCGCGAGGCTGTCGCACCTAACCAGTAGCCTTCTCGCATGGCTAAATCGACCACCCCAGCAAAAGATCCATTCCGTTGTGTGGAATGCGGCTGGAGCACGCAAAAGTGGGTCGGCCGTTGCGGTGAATGTCAGACTTGGGGCAGCGTCGAAGAGGTAAGTGCTCCTAAGAAACTCTCACTTGTTGCTGGCCATGTCACTACTGCCGCTCTACCCATTGGTGATGTCAGCTTAGAGAAAGCGAAAGCCCGATCATCGGGAGTTTCCGAGCTTGATCGCGTCCTTGGTGGCGGACTTGTCCCAGGCGCAGCGATCCTCCTTGCTGGCGAACCGGGCGTAGGAAAATCCACTCTCCTCTTATCTGTCACTGCCGAAAGCGCGCGCCAAGGAATTACTGCGCTCTACATCAGCGGTGAAGAGTCAGCATCGCAAGTACGTCTGCGCGCAGAGCGCCTCAATGCGATTGATCCCAATTTGTGGCTCGCATCCGAGAATGAACTCGGCGCCGTCATCGCACACATCGATGCTGTCCAACCACAATTACTTATCATCGACTCCATTCAAACCATCGCAAGTGCCGCAGTAGATGGCGCCCCTGGCGGAGTTACCCAAGTTCGTGAAATTGCAGCAGCGCTGATCCGCACCGCTAAAGAACGATCGATCACCCTCAGTCTGGTCGGCCATGTCACCAAAGATGGTTCGATCGCAGGTCCACGTCTACTCGAGCACTTAGTGGATGTCGTCCTCAACTTTGAAGGCGAACGTCATTCCCGACTTCGTTTAATTCGTGCGATCAAAAATCGATTCGGTGCCTCTGATGAAGTCGGTTGCTTCGACATGAATGAGAATGGCATCACCAGCCTTCCCGATCCCACAGGACTTTTTACTACTCGTCACGCTGAACCAGTACCGGGTACATGCGTCACTGTCACTCTTGAAGGACGTCGTCCGCTCTTAGCTGAGATTCAATCGTTAGTCGGTGCGCCAGCATCGGAAGGTCGCGACTTTGGAAATGCTCGCAGAGTTACTTCTGGCCTCGATAACCCGCGCACTGCAATGACACTGGCAGTTCTCGAGCACCGCGCCAATATCCGCACTTCAGGCCGAGATGTCTATGTGGCAACCGTTGGCGGCATGAAGATCAACGAGCCATCGGCAGATCTTGCTGTCGCACTCTCTGTTGCATCTGCAGCAAAAGGGCTTTCACTTCCTTCCGATCTCGTTGCGATTGGTGAAGTTGGACTTGCTGGTGAGATCCGCAAAATCACTGGTGCCGGCCAACGTATTCAGGAAGCTGCTCGCCTTGGTTTTAAACGTGCGATGGTTCCAGCAGGGAGTGATTTAAAGATTCCGGGCATGGAGATCATGGAAGTGGCACGACTGGAGCAAGCAATTGCCCGCGTCAAAATCAACTAGCGCAATACTTATTCGTTGGTTCGAGAAGAATCAACGCGATCTCCCTTGGCGCAAAACCACCCCATGGGGCGTCGTCGTCTCCGAATTCATGTTGCAACAAACGCCAGTCAATCGCGTTCTTCCTGTTTGGAGCCAGTGGTTGGAGCGATGGCCGACGCCGGCAGATCTTGCTAACGCCCCAAGGCCAGAAGTTATTAAGGCATGGGGTCGATTGGGATATCCCCGTCGAGCGTTGCGACTGCATGAAACTGCGAAAGTGATTGCCACTCACCACGATAACCAAGTGCCACGAACTCGGGAGGAATTAATCGCTCTTCCTGGTGTTGGTGATTACACCGCAGCTGCGATCGCCGCATTTGCTTTTGGGCAACCCACCCTTGTTCTCGATATCAATATCCGTCGGTTCTTTGCTCGCTTCTTTGATGGCGTTGAATCTCCGAGCGCTGCGCCATCACAAGTAGAGCGCAAAGTTCGCTATGACTTAATCCCTGAGAAGCACGGCGAGATCTGGGCAGCTGCGACGATGGAATTTGGTGCGCTCATTTGCACAGCCAGGTCGCCGCTCTGCGATCAATGTCCATTAGCCAATGAGTGCCAATGGCGGGCAGCATGCTATCCCCCATCCGCGCCCACAAAGAAGCAAGCTAAATTCACTGGCAGCGATCGGCAATGCCGTGGAACGGTCATGGGTTACTTACGTGAAAACGAGAAAGCGTCGCTTGCGAAACTTTCGCCGCTCTGGCCCGAT